>NZ_JBFPDP010000040.1:0-52533 GCF_040830845.1 Sivoneniella epilithica UHCC 1019 | reverse complement strand
TGGGCGACCAATGACCTCAACTTAAGTGAACTCCAAAGACTTCAGTTCGCCGAGTTTGCTTGGGCGATTGAGGAGTACCATCGAGGACTCAAGCAATGTTGCGGAGCCGAACGTGCTCAGGTTCGTTCCAGTCGTGCCCAGCGCAATCATGTTGGTTTAGCGATTCGTGCCTTCCTGCGTTTGGAACTGCATTGGTTCGCAACGGGCATCAGTTGGTACGAGGCAAAGTTGGCGATCGTGCGGGATGCGATTCGTTCCTATTTAGCCGCTCCTCGCTTTGTTCTCAATCCAACTGCGTAATCCCTGCCTAAATTTGCGGCTATTGAACCAGTTGAAGAAATGGAGAATGAATCAATGGCGATCGCTCATCCTGATCCTGAAATCCATCCCCGCAAGTCTCGTGCGAGTGTGCCCACGGATTTAATGCATCAACTCAAAGAATTGGCGGCAACAAAATTCAATGTTGAAGGCTCTAATGCGGATGTGATGCAGGCGATCGTTAAGTTTCTCAGAGACGATACGACTCCGACGATAGCAACTTCGATTGAATCGTTTGGCAGCACGTTTCAATGGTTTACGGCGGAGGTGGAAAGGTTGAGGGCGGAAAATCAAAAACTTGCGGCAAAACTTGACCAAGCGCGGGTACAACTTCAAAGTATGGAATCGGGGGCGATTCGACCCGTAGAGGAATTGGAGGCGTTGAAGAGTGAAAATGAGCGACTGAAGGCGGAGTTGATGCAGTTTCAGCAGTTAAAACAACTGTTTACGGGTTCGGCTCCAGTTGCTCCGATACCTCCGACCGTGGTGCCAGCGGTGCCAGTTCAACCCAGAGTTCAACGAACTGTCGCGAGTCATATGCCGCAAAGAAGAATTCGGGATGAGGGAACTGCGTTAGAGAAAATTGATGAGGCGATTTCTCTGATTATTGCCTGGAATGATGATCCAATTAGAGCGTTTAATGACAAGTGGTTTATTGGCGTTCCCGCGCTTTTACAGTTACTCAGGGGCAACAACTATTCGGCTTCTCAAGGTCGAGTACAACAAGCTCTAGCCAACCGTAGACCGGAGATTGAAAGCCATCATCAACAGCATGGGCTTGGGCAACGCCATAACGTCAGACACATTCGCCCTATTAGTCAAGATATCGCTTTATGAGGGATGCGATCACTGTTGTTTGACTCAATTAAGAAGCTGGGAACAGGCTCACAATTTAAATCCGATTTTGTTGGTTGAAGCGGTCACAATCAAATTCAACCACTGTTGCCTTGATAGATTCTCATACTGCCAAATACAATGCACTCGATTCTTGAGGGCGCACATGGAGGTAGATGCCGGTAGTGGCAATGCTGGCATGACCTAAAGTCACTTGCACTAAGTTAATTGGGGTGCCTCGTTCCAAAGCATGGGAGGCATGGGAATGCCGAAACCAATGAGGTGAGACTTTCGCGGCTACCTCTGCGCCATCGCAGGAAGTTTTAAGAATTCGTTGTACCTGACTGCGATCCAGCATCTTTCCACTCCGGCTCTTGAACACAAATTCATCTGGGTCTAGGGTTTCCCGTAAATCTCTGACAATCTGCCAGGTCGCCGCACTGAAAACAACGGTGCGCGTCTTTTGCCCCTTGCCAAACAAGGTCACTTGTCCTCGACCAAAGTTGGAGTCTTGCAAATCCCGCCAGCGCAATGAAATGATTTCAGACACTCGCGCTCCCGTGGCATATAGCAATCGTAGTAAGGCGTAGTCACGGGCTTTGGACGTATGAGAAAGGATGCTGAGAACTTGCTGTTCACTCAAAATCCGTTCGGCGATCGTCAGTTTCGTTTTAGGCAGTTTCACCGGTTTGCCTACGTTACGAGTGAATACGCCGAGGTCGTGTCCAAAGGTGATCAGGGATTTGATGGCACACAATCTGCGTCGCTGCGTAGAAGGAGCATACCCTTGGGCGATGAGAGCGTTGGCAAAGGCTTGAACATCATTAAGGGTGATGGTTTGCAGAGATTTATACTCCACGAATGCTAGAAAATATTTGATGTCACGACGGTAGCCATCACAGGTGTTTTTGCTCTTACCATGCAACCATAGCTCAATTAGGTCTTGATTGTTCTGTACGACCACCATCGGTTGCAGGTCGAACACAAAAGATGCCACCGTTTGGAAGGGGGCTTCTGAAGGTGGGGCAAATGGATTAAGGGTTATCATGATGCTCTCCAAGGTGTAAGCATGGTTTCCATTGCTTCTTACCTTAATGCGATCGCCCCTCCAATCCACTAATTCTCACATCTACACTACCGTTATGATGCCTACGGTCAGAAGCTTGGTGAATCGGGCACGGCAGAGAACAAGTACCTGTTCGCTGGAGAGCAGTTTGACGAAAACTTAGACGATTACTATCTACGTCAGCGTTTCTATGATACGAATACTGGTAGATTCGGCAGAATGGACACCTATGAAGCTGGGGTGGGAGATCTCAGCAATGCGAATAAGTATGTCTATGCCAGCAATAATCCAATTACGATGACTGATCCAACCGGGCTATTTAGTGGAAATATCCAAGAGTTTACAGTAACAGAAAAACTGCGAACAGACTTAGAAGCAGCTTATCGTCTGCCTGCGGCACTACGTACCTATCAAGCAACACGAACAAGTATGCTCGCCATAGCAGCGGCGGTGGCAACAGCTACAGCTTTTGGCGCAATAATGACTGTCAGCACTGCTCGAAGCCTAAACCGCCTTTTAGGAGTCCCAATAGTTTTTTGGGGAAACGATGTGAATGAAGTTACAGAACACCAATTTAAAGCTGTAACAGGTTCTGGATACACCATCAACAACACAAGTGGCGCAATTGGACAATCTATACCTATTAGTGTTGCACTACATCGTGGAGATACGAGGTTTCCCGACAAATGGAGATACGATCATCCTCAATCTATAGGTAGAAGCCGCGTGTCACAAGTAGATGAATTTCCGTATGGTTCGACCATAGAAGGAGGTGAGAATAATTACAATATGGGACTTGTGTCTCTGCATCAAGTGAATGGCTCTCAAAATGCTAGTAATGGAACGAGACTACGACATTTTTGGAATAAACCAAACGTTAATGTGACCAAGTATGGAACTAATCGGCTCTACAGTCTATTCCTGAATGTTCCTGTTCCAGGGTTGGGTGGGTCATTCGGTCTAGACAGACAAGGGCAGCCTGTATCAGTCTAACGATGACTTGAATTAACAACTTTTTGGTGAAAAATATGAGCAATGTTTCTGTTCTTGGGGAAACTCTATTAAGTTTCATCAGTCCACACTTTTTAAAGTTTGTTCAAGAGTTAAATCCAGGAATTTCTCGGTCTATTCTTCAGTCGGATTTATCAGAACTGGAACAGACATTACCCAATGATTTTTACGAATTATATGAATGGAGGAACGGAAGTCTAAATGGATTTCCACGACCTTTTAATTCAGGAGACATTCTTGACTTTTCTCCGGTCGAGCTTATTGTTGAAGAAATGAAATGGGAACTATATGGAGACGCTCCTCCAACTTATAGAGGTTGTCGCCTGCTACCTTTTATTAAAGTAGATTCGGATTCTGTTGCCATTACACTAGGACGTAATTACTTTGAAGAGGCTCACATTATTTACATTAATGAAGTAGGTGACTCATATCTGTATTGTGACAGTATCACCAGTATGTTAACATCCACTGTTGAATGTTTTGCGTCTGGAGCTATAGCTGTAGACGATCAAGGCAATGTCGAGGAAGACTATTATCTATCCTCAGAAATTTGGCAAAGAAATAACCCTTACGCATTAGCTGAAGCGATTTCAGAGCTAACATCATCCATAGATGTGTGTACTTCAGAAGAATTAATAGAAGACAGAGATTATTCTAGAGGACTTGACTCTTTGACCTCTACTTTGGCAACATTGTGGAGGTTTCGTCCGGCAGAAGCTATAACAGTGCTACAAGGTAATTTAGTCAAGCTTAAGGAAATTAATTCAGCAAGAGGGGGAGGGTTGTATTTAACCCTAGATGAATGGCTTGAAAAAGTTGAATAGTGGCATTCTCATCACCTGACAAACTTCAACCCTTCCGCCCCTTTGGTAAACTGGTCAGTAAAGATACTCATGACCGTGCGCTTGCGAATCTTGATATTGCCACTGAGGGACATGCCCGACTGCAACTTCACCTCGCGCCCATTCACTCTTAACGACTGCCGCTGCAATTGAATCTTTGCCGGAAACGTATACTGAGGCTGAATTTGGGTAGGCGGCAATGCATCCGAGCCAATCCAGATTAGCTTGCCCTGAATATCGCCAAACTCACTAAATGGAAACGAATCAATCCGCACATCGACGGTCATGCCTTCTCGGATAAAGCCAATGTCTTGATTGGTAATCGACACCTTTGCCACCAGCGCATCATTCGGCACAATTTTGAGAATCGGCTCCGTCGTATTTGCCACAAACCCCGGTGAACCTGCCTTCAACTCAAACACCGTTCCCGCCACAGGCGCGTGTAAATCCCCATACTTCAACGTCTGCTGCGTCTGACTCAACTGACTGTCAATCTCCGCAATTCGGCGATTGTTCTCCAGAATTGCCTTGCTCAATTGACTATCAATCTCGGCAATCTTTTGACCATTTTCCGCTAGTTTTGTCGTCCCCTCCTTGCGATCGCCCGCCCGCGTATTTTCCACCTTGGTTTGCGACTGAGAGATGGCAAATTGCAGCCGGATTTTCTCTTGCTGTAGCTGCCTCACCTCTGAACGGTTCGCTTCCACCTCTTGCTCTTGCTTCAGGTACTGCACCTGGGAAATTGCCCCGGTTTTTGCCAGGGGAGCCACATTATTTAAGAGCCGTTGATTAATTTGAAATGTCTTTTGAGCAGCCACCAGCTTCGTCTGCGCTTGCTGCAACTGCTGATACAGTTGACTAGTTTCTAAGCCGCCTGCGGTCGTCCGGGTTTCCAACTCCACTCGATTCGATTGCAATCTCTCCCGTTGGTCTGAGGTCAAAGCATTCCCCCCAGTCGTACCATCCAACTGCGCTCGAAACATCTGATCTTCTGCCACTAACTGAGAGCGGCTGCGGGTCAAACTCAGAAATTGGGTTGGAATCGGCACCCTGGGATCGGTTGCTTGCCCCCGCATCTGCGCTCCGTAAAATTCATTCTCCTGCACCAGCGTCAGCCGAATCTTTTTGAGCGAAGCCAGTTGCGCTTGCACCGTCGTCGGGTCGAGCCGCAATAACAACGTTCCCCGTTTTACCTGTTGCCCATCTTTGACGTAGACCGCCTTGACCACGCCATTGACGGGAGCCTGAACATCCTTCACAGCCCCTCGCGGCTCTAGTTTCCCCTGGGCTGGAATGGCTTCCTCAATTTCTGCCAAACATGCCCAAGTCACCCCCGTAACCGTCACGCCCATCAAGACCCAGAGGATTGCCCGTGACCAGAATGGCGACTGCTTCATCATTAGCGGATGTTCAAACCGCTCTTCCTTAAACACCCGCTTTGGTTTTACCTTTGGACATGGTTCTGATTGAGGTTGTGCTGTAGGAACTGGCTCCACATTGGCATTCACCTTGCCATTGAGTTCCCCTGTATTGAGATGCCCGTTGTTGCTAATCGTCATGTCAGACTGCCTCTTGCTTTCTCATCTCCCTATCGCCCCATCGCCCCATCGCCCCATCGCCTCATCCCTCTTACTCCCCACCCGCATCCTGCTGCTGGTACAGGCAGTAATACAATCCCTTCATTGCCATTAGTTCCTCATGGGTTCCCTGCTCTGCCACAGCCCCCTTGTCCATCATCAAAATCAAGTCAGCACTGCGAATCGTGGCAAGTCGATGGGTGATGAAGAAGACCGTGCGTCCTCGAAATGCCGCCATCAAGTTTTGACACACCTGCCGCTCACTGTGTAAATCCAGGGCAGAAGTTGCTTCATCCATCACCAGCAAATTAGGATTCTGCAACACCGTGCGGGCGATCGCTACTCTTTGGCGTTGTCCACCGGAAAGAGAGGCTCCCCGTTCCCCCACTCTGGTGTTGTAGCCATTGGGCAATTCCATGATGAACTCGTGAGCAAAGGCAATCTTTGCCGCTTCCACAATTTCTTCGGGAGTCGCATCGGGATTGGTCAGAGCAATGTTTTCCTGGACGGTGGTATCAAACAGCAGCGTATCTTGCAGCACCATGCCGATTTGTCGTCTGAGCGAATACAACTCGACTTTGTGGATGTCGTAGCCGTCAATCAAAATCCGCCCTGACTCCAGGTCATACAGACGCGGCAGCACTTTGGTTAGGGTACTCTTGCCGGCTCCACTTTGACCGACCACGCCGATGAATTTACCTGCTGGGACTTCTAGACTGACGTTGTTTAGCTGGCGGGACCCATTCGGGTTGAAGCGGAAGCATACGTCTTCGTACTTGACCACGCCCTCAATTGCAGGCATGGGAATGTTCTTGCGATCGGCTTCCTCGGTTTCCTGGGGCGTATCCAAAATGTCAGCCAACCGTTCCAAGGACAATGCCGTTTCCTGAAAGTTTTGCCACAGTTGAATCAGTCGCAGGAGTGGGCTGGTGGTATAGCCAGCAATGATGCGGAAGGCAATCAGTTGTCCCAGTGTCAATTGTCCCTGTAGCACCAGGTAAGCACCAACCCATAGCAGCAGGAGGCTGGATAACTGGTTGAGAAAGTTGCTGAGCGACCCTGCGGTCGTGGAAGTCAATACGGTCTTAAAGCCAGCCACCACATAGCGAGAATAGCGGTCTTGCCACTGCCAACGAGAGCGCAGTTCGATATTCTGGGCTTTAACGGTTTGAATTCCAGAAACCACTTCCACCAAATACGATTGCGTCTCGGCATTGCGCTCCGCTTTGATCCGGGTCTGCCGCCGGATGATCGGCGAAACAATCAAGGTGAGCAGCGCAAACAGCGGTACGGTTGCTAGAGCAACAGCTGTGAGCAAGAGGCTGTAGAACAGCATGACCACGATGTAGATGACCGAAAAGACAGCATCGAGTACCACCGTCAATGCGGTGCCCGTGAGAAACTGGCGGATGTTCTCGAGTTCATTGATGCGGGTGGCGAGTTCTCCCACGGGGCGCTTTTCAAAGTAGCGCAAGGGCAATCGCAGCAGATGATCAATCACCTCACTGCCCAATGCCATGTCAATTCGGTTGGTGGTATCAACAAACAGCATCGTCCGCAGCCCGTACAGCAATGCCTCGAAGACGGCCATCAGGATCATCAAGCTACCCAGGACGTGCAAAGTATCCCCACTGTTCTGCACAATCACTTTGTCGATGATCACCTGAGTGATCAACGGATTCGCCAACCCAAACAGTTGCACGAAGAAGGATGCCAGCAAGACCTCAATCAAAACTTTGCGGTAGCGGATGACCGACGGGATAAACCAATTCAGTCCAAACTTTTGCTGGGGCGTATCTTTAGTCGGTTGTAGCAGCACCACCTCGCCTTCTTCTCCCCAAGCTTCGGCAAAGGCACTGGGTTTCATTCGGCGGATGCCCTGTTCGGGAATTGCCAGCACCAGTTCCTTTTCAGTTGCTTTGTACAGCAAAGCAAAGCTATCCTGCCAGGGCAGCATCACTGGAGTTTGCAAACGGGTGAAGGCAGCAGACGGCACGGTTGCCAGTTCGGCGGTCAGTCCCATCAATTCAGCGATCGCCCCACAGAATTGCAGGGAAATGCTGCCGCTGCGTCGGTCTTGATTGACTAAGGCACGGCGCATGACATCCCGACGAAAGGGCATTTTCCAGAGCTGACTAAGCATCTGGAAGCAGGCAAGGGAGCCATCAATCGGTCCGCGACCCTTGACATGGGGATATTTAGCTTTACGCCTGGAAGTCTCTTCGTCGTCTTCCAAAGCGGTTGGACGTTCTGGGGCGAAGGGGATCTCAGCTATTCGCGGTTGGCTATTCGCTGTTAGCTCTTGATCGCTAACGGCTAACGGCTGAGGGCGAATGGCTGCAATGGGAATGCCGATTAGACGGGCGGAGGGGCTGTCGATGGTGAGGACGGCTTGCGGATCATCTAGGCGATCGCCTGGGGTGAAGTTGGTGGTGCCGCCGCTGAGGAGCCAGAGCAGGTTGGGGTCGAGTTGACTCAGGGGTGTTTTGCCCTTCGGCAGAGTAAGAACGGTTGCGTCGGGAACCAGTTTGAGCGTCAAAGCTTTGAGGTCTACTTCGCCAATTGCTTGACGTTGCAGTTCGGCACCCAGCAGATCAAACAGTTCGGTCAAATCCACATGATGGTGAAAGGCAGCGGCAAATTCGGGTTCCTGTTGGAGAAGTAAACGAAAGTCTTGGGCAGGCAGGGTGAGGCAGACGGATTCAACTGACGCAATTCCCGTTTCACAGGGGATGCCGCGCAGCAGCCCAGCCCAACCGAGAATGGCTCCAGGGCGCAACAGTTGCAGGGTGTCGGGCAGTTGCGAGTGGGGAGAATAGGCGAGCAGTCGGGCTTGCCCTTGGTAGAGAATGGCGACTTGAGCAGGCATAGTTTCGCGCATTACAATCGCTTGTCCCATCCGGTAGCGCAGCAACTGAAGTTTGCTGGCTAACAGTTCTAGGGCATTCTCACTCAGGCGGTCGAACGGGGGAGTGGTCGCCAGAAAATCGTAGATGGGGGTGGTAGTGGAGGTCATGCGTGAGCCAGGGCAAGTGGGGCAAGCTGAGATGTGGGCTGGGGTTGAGTTAACTGTTCCTGGAACCAGGTGTCAAAGAATTGATCCAGCAGCCGCTGCCGCATGGCATCATCGAGTTGAGCCGAAATCAGTTTTTCCAACCGGAAGACAACGTACCACTCACCAATTTGAGTGGGTGGAAAGAGTTGACCGGGTTGACCTTGAACCAGTTTTTCTGCCAGAGCAGGATGGGGTTGGGTCAGGGGCACGGGTCCCAGCAGTCCACCCGTTTCGGCTTCAGATCCTTGCGAGTATTGCTGGGCAAGGTCAGCGAAGGATTGCTCATCGGCTTGAATGCGGAAGTAAAGTTCCTGTGCCACTTCCGGGTGGAGAGTGCGGATGAGGGAGTAAATCACCTGATCTAGTTCGGATTTACGGGTGAGGAAGTAGGACTCCAATTTGTTGCCCCAGGTGCGGTGTTTGAATGTCTCAATCCGCAGGGCGCGAGTGGCGCGGGTTTCCAGTTGTTGGGGTGTGATGCCCTGCTGAAGTAACCAGGCTTGACGAGCGGGTACTTCCGTCAGGTGATGGATTTCATAGAACTGTTCCAGGGCTTGCTCAGTTTCTTCTAAGCTGCACTCAATGCCTTCAATTGCCTGATCAGTCAGCAGTTCCCGGCAGAGTTGCGGCAGCAGTTGATATTGAATCAGCAGGGGCATCAAATCGGTGGTCGTGATGGTACGGTTCCCGATTTGCAAAACTGGGGTGGTCATAGGTAGATGCGGCAGGGCGGTAGGAGGATAGTCAGAGTTGGCGATTAGCTTTGACAATCCTTAGTGCAGAGTACCCAGTTCTAATGGAGGAATCACTATGACAGTGGAAGAATTTTAGAGAATCGTGCGGAATGGCTAGGGGGCGATCTCAAGGCAAAATCCGCCAGCATAGCCAACGCGATCGCACTCCGTCACTCCTTCATCCACATTCTCCATGAAATTGCATGGGCGTGTTGGGTTTCGCTTCACCCACGGGTTTACAGACAGAAACTTGACAATGCTCAATCTAACCTACGCCAGGGATGATCGCACTGAGATTCGGAGATTCTGAGCAACTATGAAAATCGCCCATCTGCCCGTTGCAGCATTTCTACAATTTCCTGAAACCCATTAATTTCTGCCCAAAGCATTGCTGTCCAACCACTACGACTTCTGCGGTTGGGTTTAGCTCCACGATCTAGAAGAAACTTTACCAGATCAGTGTTACCTACAATGGCAGCTTCCATAAGAGCAGTTTCGCCCTCTGCGCTCCTAGCCTCAATGTCAGCGCCTCTCTCAATAAGTTGACAAGCTAAGTCTGTTAATCCTTCCCGAATTACACACATCAACAGACTTACACCTGTGGCACGTTGGCATACATCAATAGACTCACCTTGCTCTAGAAGGCTTAAAATGCTCGGTATAGATTTTGATGAAACTGCCGATTCCATCGCAGAACTCATTGAAACAAGTTTTCTAGCCATGTAGATTGTGTCCTGAATTTTTACCGTAAAAAACCCACATTAGATTGATGAGCCATGTAGCTACCAAGCACCACGACTAGCATTGAAAGCTGCTAAAGCAAGTTGTGGTATTAATTCCGAAGTAATTCTCTGAATAGTGATGTATGCCGCTGTTGCCGCGGCTGCGTCTATCCAATCGCTAATAATATCGTAAGTAACAACACCCAAGATAGGTGGATGAACCCAGACAATATCACTACTTTTAGTCACTATGAATGGCGGAGGTGTAAATGTATTCCCTGGTAGCCAATGTTGAGGCATTTCTGAAACTCCGTTAAGGAGAGTAAGATATGCAGCTAATTCTCCTAATCCTCTAGTTAGCTCATTTGAGGATTTGATTTCATAAACTTCATAACTGCCAAAATCTACTAAGTCTGGTCTTAATCTATTAAAAGGAGGAACTCCTGGATGATTGTAGTCATTGAGTGCTCGCCTAATCACATATTGTAAAGTTAGTTGACGACTTCCATCGATCGCTCCTAAAAAATCACTCCAGCGAACACCGTGACGGTCATACTCACGCTTCTCTACATTCTCGGTGATGAAGTACTGACCTATTAGGTTGTTAATCTCACCACCTCGATCAAAGTTAAGGACAGAAAATCCAGTTGGATCGATAAATTTGACTGGATTAGCATTTGCGTAGATGTACTTCTGAAGAGTTATAGGTTCTGTGCGTTGTCCTTCCCAAGAATCTCTTCTAGTAAATCTTCCAATTTCCGCATCGTAATATCTTGCCCGCAGGTAATAGTCTCCTAAAACCTCGTCAAACTGCTCCCCGGCAAACAGGTACTTGTTTTCTACAACGCCCGTGCTGCCTAGATTTTCCCCAAAAGCATCATAACGGTAGTGTAGATGTGAAAGTTAGTGGGTTTGGAGGGGCGATCGCGGAACGATACAATACGATTGCACTACCAGATTGCCAAAGGGCTAACATGGCTCAAAATCCTTTTGATCAGTTGTCCAAGCAGTATTTGGAAGAACTGCTTGCTCCCCTGGGTTCTGTGAAGCGGCAATATGAGATACCGGGGGAATCGAAATTTGTTGACCTTTGGTTTGTTCCTACCGCTACGCTAACTGCACAAGCAACTGACCTAGGGACATTGGGACGCATCACACAAACAATGGTGTTGCTAGAACCCTTTCGCAATGCTCCCACTCGCTATGAGGTGAGAACGTGCCTGTTGAAACTGATCTGGATTCAAGAGGATGAACGACGCAAAGCCGAGCAACTGGGACAGAAGCTCAAGGAAACCGACTTACCGCAACTCTGGATTCTCGCAGCAACCGTGACAAAACCCGTTATCGGAGCGTTCAAAGGGGAGGTGAGGGAGGATTGGTTGCCAGGGATTTATTTTTTGGGTGAGGGGCTGAAAACTGCGATCGTTGCCATTGACCAATTACCTGAAACAGAAGAGACCTTGCTCCTGAGAATTTTAGGGCGTGATCGGACGCAAGAACGAGCCATCCAAGAGGTCTTGGCACTTCCGCTTGAACATCCGAAACGGAATGGCATCTTGCGGTTGCTGGCAAGCTGGAAGGTTAAAATCGAGATAGATGAGATTTTGGACTTTACGAACCGGGAGTCGATGATGGCACTTTCAGAAGCCTTTTTGCAGTGGGAGCAGCAGACGCAAGAAAAAAGTCGGCAGGAAGAAGCACGATCGCTCATTCTCCGCTTGCTCACTCGCCGAGTGGGAGGACTATCAGAGCCAATGCGATCGCAAATTGAGCAACTCTCTGTGCCTCAATTGGAAGCTTTGGGAGAGGCGTTGCTAGATTTCAGTAGCATGGCAGATCTGGAGAATTGGTTGGGGGAGAATGGGTAGAAGCGATCGCTGAACATGACCGTTGATTCAGCGTCGCTGGCTCTAAAAATGCTTCAGGAGAACCTTCCACTGGAAACGATCGCTCGCACTACCAAATTGACGATCGCTCAACTTCAACAACTCCAGGTTGACCCACCACCGTAGCACTGAAGGTGAGATTGCTGGCAGAATCATAGCTGTTTGCGATCGTCTATCTCGTAAACGTTCCTGAATGTTGGGTTTCATGCTTCGATTAACCTATTAGGGAAGGAAGCTTAGTTTTCTTTAGGATCGTCCCTGGGAAAAGATTCACGCAAATCCATCCATTCCTCAAACATTATTTTGAGATCTGATTCACTAATTCCAATTGTTTCATCATAATTAATATTATATAAACCGTTACATACCTCGTTAAAGGATTGCCACACAGTATAGAAATTATTTCTCGAGATTTCTATACTGATAACAGGTTGATCTGATGCGTTGAAATCAAGTTTTTGTCTAAGGTATTCAAGGAAATGAATGACCTCTTCCAAGAAGTATCCTACCCGTGTCTGAAACTCTCTCTCTGAGATGGATCGACACACTTCAGAAATTACATTAGATATTATCCTTAGTTCATGATAGCTCAAACCTATTAGATGTAAATCACCATCACTAGATATATATTGCATTGTTTTAATTCATCAGTGTTACATGTTGAAAATGATTTATCCTTAAGTTGCACTAATTCTTTGTGTCAGGCCAAACATCAAAGAATTCTTTTTTATTTCTAGGTCGAAATGCTGTTCCACCATGAGGGTCTTCCGGATTTTCAATCACTATTGTTCCTGTATTGTCATCCCAGTAAGCCGTTCGGTGTCCTGAGCTTTTTTGATCTGATGGGTTCATCATTATACTCTCTATAAGCTCTGCAAGTTCTTGTGCACTGTTTATTCCAATTGGTTGGAACTCTCCCCGATGGTCTGGCCAAGCATGTTGATAAGCAATGTCATATGCTACGTCGATATTAATTGAAAAGACATACTGTACAAAGTCATTAATGTCTCCCGCTGAACGACCAGTATGAGAAGGAACACTTGGGCTACTTCCACCACCAACTCCACCCAATGGTTCTGGAGTCCAGGTATTCCGCCATGCAAGAATGCTATCTAGTACAGTCCTTGGTCGAGCATCTTCGCCAAATCCTCCAAGTCGTTCAGGATTGTAAGAACCTGTCGTTATGGAAGCAACTTTGATGGCGGCTAATATACCAAAGATGACATCTCTAGCAACAAATTCTGTTAGAGCAAGTAGACCTGATGGATCAACTCCATTGATTGGATTGTTGTGAGTGTAGCTGTATTTGTGCAGTGTTAGTGGTTCAGCCTGTCTGCCTTCATAAGTATCTCGCCTTGTAAATCGTCCAGAGTCAGTGTCGTAGTAACGTTGTCTTAGATAGTAGTCACCCAAATTCGAGTCAAACTGCTCTCCTGCAAACAGGTACTTGTTGTCTACAGCACCCGTTTCGCCTATATTTTTCCCAAAAGCGTCATAACGGTAGTGTAGATGCAGAAAATGATGGGATTGGAGGGGCGATCGCTCCATACAAAGACTCAAAATCATTCCCTCAAGCTGGTACAATCGCACCATGTTTGATAACGTTTCCAAATTCCTTGTTGAGCAATACTCAGCCGATTTTGCCAGTTGGCTGGTGGGTGAACCGATTGCATTGACTGAATTGAGTCCATCCGAATTGTCGCTGGAACCGATTCGCGCTGATGCCTTGATTCTGCTGCAATCGGCTGATGTGGTTTTACACTGTGAGTTTCAAACCGACCCTGACTCAACGATGCCCTTTCGGATGGCAGATTACGCCCTTCGCGTGTTTAGACGGTTTCCTCAAAAACGTTTGGTGCAAGTGGTGATTTACTTACGTCCTACTGACTCCGAGTTAGTGCAGCAAAACACGTTTACTGCCAATCGCCTGCGGCACGAGTTTCAAGTGGTAAGGTTATGGGAGCAACCCACCGAGGTTTTCTTTCAGCGCCCTGGACTGTTGCCCTACGCTGTGTTGAGTCAAACGAGTGATCGCTTCTCAGTTTTGCGGGAAGTGGCAGAAGCAATTGACGCACTACAAGGCAGACAGCAGCAGAGCAATTTAGCTGCCGCCACTGGCATATTGGCTGGGTTAGTATTAGAAAAACAGATGATTCGACGATTGTTACGGAGAGAACTGATGCAAGAGTCTGTAATTTATCAGGAATTGCGGGAAGAGGCACGTGAGGAAGTTCGTCGGGAAGAACGTCTCAAGGGTGAGCGGTCGCTCATTCTGCGCCTTCTCAATCGCCGAGTGGGGGAATTGACCCAACAAGCACGATCACAAATTGAGCAACTCTCTGTACCTCAACTGGAAGACTTGGGAGAGGCGTTGCTAGATTTCAGCAGCATGGCAGATTTGGAGAATTGGTTGAGGGAAAATGGGTAGAAGCGATCGCTGAACATGACTGTTAATTCAGCGTTGCTGGCTCTGAAAATGCTTCAGGAGAACATTCCACTGGAAACGATCGTTCGCATTACCAAATTGACGATCGCCGAACTCGAACAACTCCAAGCAAACAACCAGTAGTGATCGCATTACCCACCTGCCATCGCACTCCCTCACACCACCATCAGAGCGATCGCTCATCCTAGAGCAACTCACAAACCTATTTATAGAGCTGCCTCAGAATATTCAAGATGCGATTGTCTATCTACCGAGTGATCGCCTCAAGGCATTGAGTCTTGCTCTTCTAAGATTTAAGAGCTTAGTAGATTTGGAGCAATGGTTGAAAGAAAATGCAGGCTAGGCAATCGCACTCGACCAGCCTACACGATACGCGATCGCGCTTTCATTAAATCCAGTAGTTTCAAATGATCGTACTGTGTCTTCACTTCCTTCTAAACTGAGAGGCTACGCACTAAAACTTTCCAGTTTCTGTACGTTTGGTAGAATATGTGGATCTTCCACTTCGAGAATAATCAACTAAATCATCTTCACCGTCAGCAATTTGAACTGAAAACCTATAAGGAGCTAGTAGTGAAATTCTGGCTAAGCCTTCAGGTGTTTCGTTTCTTACAGTTAAACCCTTGGGTAAAGTCAAAAGCACCTTTTTCCCGCTGATGGTATAAAGCACCACTGGTACATCTCTTTCTAAAACACCAAACTTGTATTCCGGACTGTTGCAAGAATTAAGCAGAACTAGAAAGTTGAGTAACAGAGAAATACAGAGAACAGAAAGATAGAACTTACGATTGCTCATTGATATTTAAATAAAGTGAGTTTAGTGCAAAAACATTCTCAACTATTCTGAATATTGTTTCTTAGAAGAATCCCCAAGAAGGCAAAATTAAATCAACTCCAGCGTCCTCAAACCACTTACCCATTGCAAAGTAAATGAGGACTTCAATAGGGTTCCCTAATCCTGGCTCTTTCGCTGGTCTTGATGATCTACGTGATCCTGCGTTGGTGACCCTACTAGGGTTAAGGTATGAAGCTTCATTTAAAAGTTGACCATACTGAATAGGCGAAATCTCATGCGCCGCGCCGTACAGCATTACACCCTTATCAGGAAGTGCATCCTGAATAATGGTAGTACAGTTGTTAGCACCAGCAACAAATCTGTATTCTCCTATCATCTTACCTAGCTGACCATAATGCATTTTAGTCTCCCCAGGTTGCCGATATCGGCTTTCAAAGAACTCAGCTATTCCACGTTCTTCGGCTGGAGTATAGTTTAAGAAATAGCGATCTACAGTGTCCTGTGAAGATGTAAAGCCAGGATTGTTAAAATATTCGGCAGTTGTTACTCTGAATAAAAAGCCTCCTCCTTTTGTGCCACCGGAGTGGGGGGGAATTGTTCCACTTGGTTGATACCTGCCAAACGTATAGACTGTACCATTTACATCTATCGCAGCATGTCCATACCAGTTAGCACCTGAGTGAATGTAAACGAATGTCGCAAATCCACTTGGATCGATCCCACTGACAGGGTTTGCATTTGCATAAATATACTTTTGCAAAGTTACAGGATTGTCAAGAGTTCCCTCATAATCATCCCGTCGTATGAATCTTCCTGCTTCCACGTCGTAGTACCGTGCCCTGAGATAGTAATCATCCAAATTCTCATCAAACTGTTCTCCAGCAAACAGGTACTTATTCGTTACACCACCCGCATCACCGAGATTCTGACCAAAAGCATCATAACGGTAGTGTAGATGTGAAAATTAGTGGTTTGGAGGGGCGATCGCTCGCTCTTATAATTAGAACCTCTGAACTGCTTTATACCCCCGCTATGATTGACCACGATCGCCTGTTCAAAGAACTCCTCTCCACCTTCTTCATCGAGTTTTTGGAGCTATTCATCCCGGAGATTGCCAGCACGATCGCACCCAATTCGCTTCGCTTTCTGCAACAGGAATATTTTGCAGATTTAGTCGAAGGTGAGGAGAAAGTGATTGATCTGTTAGTAGAGGTAAAGCAGGCGGGTCGAAATGCGACCTTTCTGGTTCATGTGGAAGCTCAGGCATCCAGTCAAGCCCACTTCAATCGCAGGATGTTCCATTACTTTGCAAGGCTGCATCAGCGGCATCTCAAGGATATTTACCCGATTGTGGTGTTTTCGTTTGATGAACCGTATCGTGAAGAAGTCAACCGCTATACCGTAGAGTTTCCCAACCGGAAGGTGTTGGAATTTAGCTTTGAGGCAATTCAACTCAATCGATTGAACTGGCGAGACTATTTGCATCAGCACAATCCAGTGGCGGCAGCATTGATGAGCAAGATGCAGATTGCACCGGGCGATCGCCCCAAGGTAAAGGCAGAATGTCTACGCCTGTTGGCTACACTGCGATTAGACCCAGCGAGAACCCGCTTGATTTCGGGTTTTGTGGACACGTATCTGCGATTGAACAGTCAGGAAGAGCAAGCATTTCAGGAAGAGGTTGGTAAACTAGAGGTAAACGAGCGAGAGGGCATTATGCAAATTGTCACAAGTTGGGCAGAGCAGGCGCGACAAGAAACTCAAGTTGAAATCGCCCGGCGGATGCTGGCAGAAAAGTTGCCTATAGAAACTATTGCGCGTATCACAGGGCTTTCTGTTGAACAAATCGAGCAGTTGCAGAAGATCGATCCTCAACCTCCGCAAGCATAACCAGCGCGATCGCTCCTCGCCATAAGGTGCGATCGTACTTTAGAAGTCATTGATCATTGATTCCACGAACTTCAAAACTTTATCTTGAGGAGTTTCTTTGCAAAGTAAACCAATGGTAAGCATAATTGTTTGACTGAGAAATCCAAATGTTATCAAGTTAGACGAAAAAAGACCATGAGCAGCACAATTAAAAGTAATTTTACCTGATGGTACTGAGCTAAGCTCCTCTTGCACTTCTAATGCCTTTTTAAGAATAGCGGGTACGTATTCTTCTGAAATTCCTATTTGAATAATTTCAGGTGCTACCGCAAGAAATTCTTGAAAGCTAGGTGTTTCATTTTCGCCTACAGCAACTTGAATGAGGAGCTTTTGAGTTTCTTCAGGTGAAAATTTTGCTCCTAGAAAGCCATAAACAGGTCGGGAACCTTGAAATAGACGCAATTCAATAGCAGCTTGATGGGGTTTGCCACAAGTTGCAGTTGTTGCTTCACAAATGTCAACAGTTGCCTCACAAATTTTTTGAGCTGTGAAACCTGTTGGAGGAACTTCGTCTAACCAAATTCGCCCCTTTTTACCTGAATTTAGTTCTAGTTCAAACATTATTTTAACCCCCAAAAGCTTTTCCAATAATTATTGAAGTGATCTGGATGTGCCTGGATAACTTCAGGTGCATAAACAGACCTTTGATCTACTGCGTATTTAGCTAAAGCTGCTGAATGGGCTTCTTCATAAGCCATGCCTCTCGACATAAAACCAGCTTCGGCAACTTCATGTGTATAGAAAACTGCATCTGCATTTGAGATTGGACGGTTTGCTTTATGTGCTGCTCGAAGTCTTTCTATCATCATTGTATTAGGT
Source organism: Sivoneniella epilithica UHCC 1019 (assembly GCF_040830845.1). Taxonomy (NCBI): domain Bacteria; kingdom Bacillati; phylum Cyanobacteriota; class Cyanophyceae; order Leptolyngbyales; family Leptolyngbyaceae; genus Sivoneniella; species Sivoneniella epilithica. The sequence continues at coordinate 34,498 of NZ_JBFPDP010000040.1, read as the reverse complement.
GGATGATCACCAAACCTCTTTAAATGGGTTTCCACAATCTCAAGCCCCTTTTGAGAAACTTTGACAGTCCTACCTGCCAAAATACCAAAACCCTGACCAAAGTTTTCAATACTCCCTCCTACAATCATTCCACCGCGAGGAACAGGTATCGGAGGCAAGTTTTTGAGAAGATAGGATGCAGCGAATCCAACAGATACAAAAGCTGCATTTATTGCAAAATCTGTAAAAAAGTTATCTACCCCATAGTTACCATTAGAAAGAGTGGAGCTAATGAAGTAAGCTCCGGTATCAGCTTGGATTCCTGCCAAAATGTTACGAACTGAATTGGCTGCGCTAGCTTCAGCAAGGGTGAACAATCCAGTTGGATCTGTGTGGTTAACTGGATTTGCATGGGTGTAAAGATATTTATGCAGTGTTAGAGGGTTACTTAGACTACCCTCATAGCTGTCTCTTCTGGCGAACCTTCCCGTACTGGTGTCGTAATACCGCTGCCGCAGATAGTAATCGTTCAAGCTCTCGTCAAACTGCTCCCCTGCAAACAGGTATTTGTTATCTACAGCACCCGTTCCGCCTATGGTTTTACCAAAAGCATCATAACGGTAGTGTAGATGTGAAAATTAGTGGTTTGGAGGGGCGATCGCCCTTGAATCTGGCATCCTTTCCCAAGACTTTTAGTAGTACAATCGCTTTGATTGTTCAGTCTGACTCACCCATGAGACGGGATTCAATTTTCTATGCCTTATTTCAGCAATCTCCGACGCTTTTATTTGAGTTACTCGAAGAGCCACCTCTGGGTGCTGACAAGTATCGATTCGATTCCGTAGCGGTGAAAGAACCTCGGTTTAAAATCGACGGAGTGTTCTTACCCCCTGACACTGAAGTACCCGGAATTGTGTACTTTTGTGAGGTTCAATTTCAAAAGGATGAACGGTTGTATGAGCGGTTATTTGGTCAGTCGTTTTTGTATTTCTATCGCAACCGCGATCGCTTCAGGGATTGGCAAGCTGTAGTGATTTATCCATGCCGCACAATGGAGCAGAGCCAGATTGAACCTTATCGGGCGTTGCTGGAAAGCGATAAAGTGCATCGTGTGTTTTTGGACGAGTTGGGAGAGATGGAGCAATTACCGTTAGGAGTTGCATTAATGGTATTGACAACCCTTGGAGAAGCTCAAGCACCAGCAGAAGCAAGAGCGTTACTCGTGCGATCACGGCAGGAAATAGACGAGCCAGCAGCTAGTCGCGCCATAATGGAGATGCTGACCAGTATCATGGTCTACAAGTTTACAAATCTGAGTCGGCAGGAGATTGAAACGATGTTGGGAATCAGTTTGCAGCAGACGCGGGTATACCAGGAAGCTAAAGAAGAGGGGCAGCAGGAAGCGCTTCAGCAAGTAGTGATGAATCTTCTAAAGGAGGAAATGACGGTGGAGGCGATCGCTCGTGTTACTGGACTATCGTTTGAACAAATCGAGCAGTTGCAGGCGATATTACCTCAAAACCCACCAAAATAGTCAACGCGATCGCACTTGGCTGCTACACAGTATCTACAAGGCTCAAAAAGTTCAAGATATATTTGCACCATGTTCAAGAAGCAATCTAACTAATTCATCATTGCCTTGTGCCGCAGCTATATGAATTGCACGAAGTCCGCGCTGATCAGTTACATTGACATCGGCACCATGGGCAATTAAAGTGTGTGCAGATGAAGTTCCTCCTCTGCGATGTATAGTTGCCTGCAACGGTGTTTTACCAAAGCCATCACTAATATTAACTTGAGATCCAGATAGCAATAAATATTCTACAGTTTGCTGATTTTGAGAGTACGCTGCCTGCCATAGGGGGGTACTGCCATCTTCTCCAACTGAATTAACATCTGCGCCTAGCTCGACTAATCGTTTAACAACATCTAGGCAGCTTGACCTAGCGGCAACATGTAAAGGCGTGAATCCTTGCTTATTTTTTGAAGAGATATCTGCTCCAGAAGATATCAGCAGATTAAATATATCAATATCTTCTACAGCCCTATACAGATGAAGAACAGAATCCCCTGAATTATTAAGCACAATGTGGAGATCCGCACCTGTTTGAATTAGAAACTCAACTGTATCTATTTGTTGAAAACGAATGGCATCAGTAATTGGATAACCACCCAAATCTTTATAGGTTTTATTTACATTGAAACCTTGACTTATAAATTTTTTAATTATGTCAACTCGACCCAGCATGACACTGGCGCATTCATCAATTTTAACTCCTTGATTTAACAGGAAATCAATTACTTCTTTTTGCTCGTAATCAATAGCACAGTGTAAAGCAAGCCGCGAATCTCTACGACGCAAGTTAAGGTCTGCACCATTTTCTGATAAACAGTGGATTACATCTAGAAATCCTCCCGTAGCAGCCCAATGTATGGGCGCATTTCCAGATTCATCCAAAGAATTGACATTAGCTCCAGATTTGATAAGAAGTTCAACCACTTGTGGCGAACCACTTCTGGCAGCTATTGACAAGAGTGATTTTATGCCTCCTGGGAAATTACTCATGATTTTTACCCTCGCTTCAGCATACCTGGATACGCTGTTGTAATGAAGTGAATATTGCCTAGTGGTTTGACAGAGCCAGAGACTGTTGCAGGAATGTTGGCTCCTGGCAATGTAATAGATTCTGCCCAATCTCCATTGGGCTTACAGCCATCTTTCACATACGCTTCTCCAATGGCTGCTATTACATCGTTGTAAGTCATTATATCAGGGAAGAATGAAGAGGTTTTTTGGGCTTTTGGGTTGCCTATAAGATGGTAAGTCGCTTCGTATGGGCTATACCATGCAGTTGATGAAATCTGATTTTCATCTAACCATTCAAAATCGTACCCTTCTTGTGCGAGCGCTGTGGAATGGAATCCCGTCACGCCACCAAACCGTGTGTCTGGATAAAAAATGTGATCCTTATCAATTTCGTAACGGCACACTTTGTTTTTTGTATTTTCAAGTGTAGCTGTATAAGTTATGGCTCCAATACTTGCAAGGATAGCTAAGATTGCAAAGACAGCCGCAGCCTCTCCTATGCCGCCACCACTAGAACCAGCACCAGCAATAAAACCTGATGGATCTTGCATCATGACTGGGTTTACATTTGCATAGATATATTTGTGTAATGATAAGGGTTGCTCTACTGACCCTTCGTACGTGTCCATTCGACCAAAACGTCCACTGCCCGTATCGTAGAAACGCTGACGTAGATAATAGTCTCCTAAACCCTTGTCAAACTGCTCCCCGGCAAACAGATATTTGTTTTCTGTGTTGCCTGTTTCGCCTATGGTTTTACCGAAAGCATCATAACGGTAGTCATTCAGGATAGTTCCCTGGTCATCCGTGAGCAACCGAGTGCTACCTAAACCATCCACCAGATAGAACGTCGTTTGATCGCCCTGGGTCTGGCTAATCAAGTCGTTGCCGTAGGCGTAAGCAACCTGCACCTGTCCATCGGGCGCGTATTCCTCCCACACCTGGGCAATCATCCCTTCATCCAGCAAGAACCGCGTTTCTACCCCATTCACTGTGCTGCTGACCCGAATCCCCTGGTCGTTGTAGCGATACTCCATCTGCTGCCCATTCACCGTCGCAGAAATCAACCGCTTCTCGTCATCCCAGACATAGGTGGTTATGCCCGATGCCTCAGTCTTGGTCAGGGTGCTGCCATTGTTGTCATAGGTATAGCTTACTGTGACCGCACCGTTTACTTTTTCATTCAGCAGGCGATCGTTGATGTCATAGGTATACTCCGTCTCAGTAGTAACCCCATTCGCCGTTTCCTTTTTCCACTGACGGTTGCCCACCTCATCGTAACTATAGTCTTGGGTCAAATCATTCTGAGTCCCGGCGGCATCAATCACTTCCTTCGTCAGGCGATACAAATCATCGTAGGTATAGGTGAGTGTTCGGGATTCCCCATTTTGGAATTCATCGATTTGGGTGCGGTTGCCTACCTGATCAAGCGTGTACTCATAGCTTGCCAGCTTTGTGGTGTCCCGCCAGTTTTCTAACTGCTTGAGGCGATTCAAGTCATCATATTGGCGAGTTTCCTGAGTACCATTGCCAAAGGTAGTTTGAGTCAGGTTGCTGACAGCGTTGTAGTCATAATCGGCTTGCAGCGCCCCATTCAGTCGCACCACGTCTAGGCGATTGCGTTCATCGTAGGTATAGGTCGTGGTGCCAGATGCGGTGGTCAACGAGGTACGATTACTGGTGGCATCATAGCCATACCCAATCGAGCGTACTGTCTGGTCATTCCCCAAACCGAGGATATCAGTGCGTTGAGTCAATCTGTCGCGCACATCGTAGTCATAGTCGTAGATCGCTGTAGTTTGTCCCGCCGCATCCACAAACGAAACTGTGTCTTGCAGATTGTTGCGGGTATAGGCATAAACGACCTTGGAACCATCGGCAAAGGATTTCTGCGTCAGGCGGTTTTGCTCATCGTAAGTAAAGGTGAGGGTCTCCCCGTTGAAATCCGTGACCGTCTGGGTGTTGCCCACTGCGTCGTAAGTCATCGTAGATCGCTGACCCAGGGACAACACCGTGGCAACCCTGCGCCCCAGGATGTCGTATTCGTAAGTGGTGCGATGGTCATTGGCATCTTCCTGCCAGATTAGTTGTCCCTGCTCGTTGTAACCATACTCCGTCCATTGCTCCAACGCATCCTTCACCCCAGTCAGCCGACCCAAATCGTCATAGCGATACTCAGTGCGGTTGCCATTTTGGTCTACCGCCGCAATTCGGCGACCCAGATTGTCATAATCCTGAGACATGATGCTTTGGTCGGCAAAGATCGTCTTCACCATCCGTCCCAAATCATCGTAGACATAGCGGGTGGTTTTCCCCAGCGCGTCGGTCACTGCCGTTTGCTGTCCGGCTTGGTCGTATTCATAGCGGGTGGTGGGATTATCGCTCAAATCACTGGGTGTGACATCTGCCGCAATCACCGCAATCTGCCGTCCTGCGGCATCATAGCGAAACTCAGTGCGATTACCCCGCTCATCAATCTGTGCTCTGACCATGCCGTCGATAAAGTACTCGGTGCGGCTGAGATCGTTGTCGTTCCAGTTATCCGGGGTGCTATCCGCCAGGATGGTTTCCACCATCCGTCCTACTTTGTCATAGACGTAGCGGGTTTCTCTGCCCAATGGGTCAATATCCGCAATCTTGCGTCCAGCATCGTCGTAGCGAGACTCCATGCGGGGATTATCGGTGGCATCGTTCGGTGTGCCATCCGGGGCAATGGTTTCGATCAATTCACCCTTGTCGTTGTAAACCGATTCCATGCGCCGACCGAGGGCATCTATCACCGCCACTTGACGACCCAATTTGTCGTATTCGTAGGTGGTGGTGCGATTGTCAGCATCGGTCATGGTTTTCACCCGACCCTCATCATCGTAAGTCCAGGTGGTGAGCAGGGTTTCAACCGTGCCATCAGCTTGGATGCGATAATGCCGCTCCGTCAGCTTATCGCCGCGTTGATTGTAAGTGTAATTGGTGATGTTACCCTGAGCATCCTTCACCTCATAGACATCGCCGCGACTCGTGTAGGCAAAGCTGGTGGCTTCTCCGTTTGCATCGGTAACCCCTTTTAGTTGCCCAGTTGCGTCGTAGTTGTACTTCGTCACAACTCCGTCTGCATCTTTGGTTTCGGTCAGATTGCCGTTGCTGTCATAGGCATATTGAGTCGTGCGACCTAACGCATCGGTTTCACTCAGCAAACGGCTCTTGTCACCGTAGGTGCTATAAGTTTTCAGCCCCAAACTGGTTTCAGAGATTAGGTTGCCCTGGCGATCTCGCTGGGTGACAATGCCCGTTTCTTCAAAGATTTTGTTACCTTTGGCATCGTATTGGTAGCGGTTAGTAAAGCCAATGATCACATCATCGCCCAGGTTCTCGTCGGAGCGATCTGAGATCACCGTTTCTTCGGTGACCCAGTTGTTGGCATCGTATTTGCGCTGAGTGACTTTTCCTTCCGCATCAATTTCAGTCAGCACATTGCCGCGATCGTCGTAGACATAAACCGTTTCATTACCCAACTGGTCTTTGACAACCTGGCGATCGCTGCTCATGTCGTAGGTCATCACGACCGCTTTCCCGTTGACATCGATGATTTCCTTCAGGCGACCAGTCTCGTCATACTCAGTTCTTGCCCCCGTGCGACCGAGTGGGTCGATAATTTCTCTGAGGAAATGAGAACGGCGATCGCGCCCCCCATCATCAGTGCCGGGAATCTTTGGGTCATCATAGGTGGCATCGTAGACCATGCGAGTGACGTTGTTTTCGCGATCGCTCACACTCACCAAATCCCCTTGAGCATCATAGGCATAGCGCACCAATTCCCCTTCCGGGTCTTTCACCGACGTAATCCGCCCTGACCCATCGCGCTCAAACGTCACCTGCTGCCCCGTTGAACTGGTAATTGCCGCATCCGTATAGGTGAGCGTATTGCCATTCGTATCCTTGACCGTCAACAAATCCCCCGTCTGAGCATCAATTCGATACTGGGTGCCATCCTTGCTGGTTAGCACATACACGCCACCAAACAGGGGGTCAGCCGGATTGAACGGTTGCCCCTGGAAGCCCCTGTACTTGCCATCTGCCGTGCGAGTAAAGAACTCCTTCGACTCGATCGTCAGGGTATTGGTCACCCCCTTGTCTCCCACAAAGGTTGGTTCATAGAAGTACTTGGTAAACAGCCCCAAACTCACCCCATCAATTTCTTCCACGGGCTTGGCTTGGAACGAAAAGGCTTGCCGCTGCCCACCGGGTAAGGTAATGAATACTTTCGTCTGGTCATCAAAGGCAGGATAGCGTCCTAAGATTTCATCTTCCTCAGATCGCTTACCTACACTGGTTCGCAAGTCGGTATCGCGAAACTCCATCCGCCAGCCATAGCCAAAATCATCGAAGGTTGTGCTGGTCAAGGTGTCGTAAGTGCGAGTCAGCGTAATCGGAATCCCCGTCACCGGAATCGACAGGTCGGTAAACGATAGCCGGAAATTGCCCAGTTTCAAATCCCCTTGAACACTCACCTCATCGTCGATGGTGACAACCCCACCATTTGCTCCATAGAGGGAGAGCCGCACGGTGTAGGCATCATTTTGCAGTAAGGATGGGTCAAAGGTTGCTACTTCATTGGCACTTATTCCACCCTGCTTTTGCGTCAGGGTTTGCCATTGGTCACTCCCCACGGGTGCCACTTCCAGTGTGTACCCGGTCACTCCTTCCCCACCCACCGAGAACTGGGTGGGAGCGGTCACGACATCGGGCAAATCAAAGGTGAGATTGGGAGTGAAGGTGGCGGTGGGATCAATCACCTCGATCGCCAGATTGGCAGTGTTTTGGTTCCCGGCTCCATCGATCGCCGTGGCAACTGCCTGGATAAACCCGGTTTGATTCAGGGTCACGGTTGCCTGTCCATAGGCATCTAGCATCACCGGAGTGCCATTCACCATTAGGGTCAGGTTTTCTACCCGCACATTATCGGTTGCCCGTGCCATCAAGGTGACGACGCTGCCTTTATCGACCAGGGTTTGGGTAGCAAGGACAGTCACTTTGGGCTTTTCGGTATCTGCCACCACGTTCAGCGCAAAGGTTTGTTGCACGGTGGCACCCTGGCTATCGCGAACCGAGATCGTCACCGTCTGGGGCGTTCCCACATCGGTTGCTTGGGGATTCCAGACTAGCCGTCCGCGATCGTCTAGGGTCATGCCTTTGGCGGTGGATGCGGCATCGAGTTGATAAGTGAGGCGATCGCCATCCACATCCACTGCCCGGACATCGTAGCGATAGGTGGTGCCCAAGAGTGCTGATTCTGGAGCAATCGATGCAATTGTGGGTGCATGGTTTTCCTGCACAGTGAGGGTAAAGCCCTGTGCTCCGCCTAATCCCTGTAAGTCGATGGCTCCAACCGCCACCTGATAAGTGCCAATCACCGGACGATCCCAGTGCAATATTCCGGTCATGGGATGGATTGTCATCCCGGACGGACCTTCTAGCAACTGATACGTTAAGGCATCGCCCGCATCAGGATCGGCGGCAGTCACCTGATAGGTGTAAGGTGTGTCAGTATTTGCCAGGAAGACGGGCGTAGACGAGATCGTGGGAGCCTGATTGACAGCCGTAGTGCTCACCTCGACTGTGAAGCGCTGGGTCGTGGTTCCCCCCTGCTCATCGGTGACAACTACTTTCACTTCATGGAGTCCAAGCTGTGCAGTCGTAGGTTGCCACTGAATCTGACCGTCGTGGCTAATGGTCATTCCCTGGGGGCGGGTACTCAGACTGTAGGACAGCCCATCTCCTTCCAGGTCTGTTGCCACAACTTGATAGGTGTAGGGTTGGTTCTGGGCAGCCCGAGTCACCGGAATCGATGAAATTGCTGGAGCCGTGTTCGCCCCTCTAACCGTCAGGGTGAATGCCTGTGTGGTACTCAAGCCATTGCTATCGATTAAATTGACTGTAACGTCATGGGTGCCAATTTGAGTGGTACCCGGATGCCAGCGCAAAGCACCCGTGGTTGGATCAAGCACCATCCCATCCGGGGCTTTCACCAAACTCCAAATCACTAGATCCCCATCTGGGTCACCTCCAGTTAAGTCATAGGTATAGGTCCGATCTACATTCGTCACCAATGTCGGAGCTGAGGTAATTTCAGGGGCTTGATTGGATGCCTGATGCGTGACATTGAGCCAGTAAGTTTGAGTCGTAACAAAGTTTCCATCGGTAATCTGAAGCGAAACCGGATGGGCACCTGATTGAGTCGCCGTGGGAACCCATTGAATTAAACCATTGGCTGTCATGGTCATGCCTGTAGGAGCCGTCTCCAGACTGTAGGTGAGCGCATCTCCATCGGGATCATTCACCTGAACTTGATAGAAATAAGCGTTGCCTAGTCGCGTGACGGTGCGAGGCATTGAAGTAATCAAAGGAGCTTGATTGGAGGCGGCTGGATCAACGATCAAATTCAACTGCTGAAAAGCTTCTCCCCCTTTTCCATCAGTGGCTCGAATCGTAATTTGCCACGGCTGAAGCGCATTTGACTCTACCCAGTTGAATGCCCCACCCACCTGATTCGCCTCAGGGATCCAGGTCACCCAACCCATGACTGGATCAATCGAGACGTTAGTAGGGGTAATTGGACTGGTCGAGTCTGGCACAATCTCATAGGTCAAGGTGTCACTATCGAGGTCAATGGCACGGGACTGATACTGGAATTGTTTACCAACCTGGGGATGGAGTTCTGAAGGTGCGGACGAAGTAAAGACCGGGGCATGATTACCCGCCTTGACCTCAACTGTGAAGGCTTGCAGGTCTAATCCACCTTTGCCATCCTGGACTCTAACAATCACCTCGTGCAGCCCAACTTGAGCATTGGAGGGTCGCCAGGAAATCGTGCCATTGGGGGCGATCGCCATCCCTTCAGGCTGTAACACCAGATCAAAACTGAGGGCATCGCCATTCAGGTCAGTCGCCGCCGCCCGATACAAAAACTTCTCACCCGCCGTGACGTGCTCAATGGCAGTGCTGGTAAACTGGGGTGCAACGTTATTGGTCGCATTGACCGCAACATTCGTATTGGCAAAGTCAATCCCAAAAGCCGTTTGTTCTGCTGAGATTGTCACATCCCGATAAACCGGAGATAAGGGTGAAGTTTGTGTCCAACCGGGCTGCAACTCTTGAGCAATCCGGTAAGTTCCAGGCGCAAGCGTAAAGGCATAATTACCCTGAGAATCGGTATAGCTATAGGCTTCACCCACATCCCGTTGCCCATCCTGATCCAGGTCTACGTAAACCAGCCAGTCTGCCATGCCCCGCTCATTCTGGTCTGATTTACCCAGTCCTCGGACAATCATCAGATTATCCAACCCCGTCCAACCATTAAAGATGAAGTCCCCGGTTACTGGGTCCGTGGTGGCTCCCCAAGCCCCGGCATAATCATCAATGAAAATCTCCCCCGTCGAGTTGATTGGGTTTCCTTCGGCATCCACTTCATAGGCGGTAATTTGTCCAACATTCCAGTTGGCGACCAGCATCCTGTTACCGGATTCAAACCCGGATGCAGAGACAGGCACATAGACAAAGCCTCCGGGTCCGTAACCAACGGTTGTTTCATACTCCAGGGAGTCAATCTGATATCTCGGCGTACCGTCTGGAAAAGTTCCACCAACTGAGTACTGAACGGTGTAAAAGGCGTTGCTAGGATAGTGTCCGGTTGCTTTGAGTTGTCCTGCCCCTCCAAACCCATCGGGGACAAAGGTTAACCCGCCCAGGGTATCAGGCAGTGTTTGATAAGGAGTCCCTCCCGGTTGAATCTGATTCACCCCCCCCGGTGCCCATTGGTTTGCCAGCAATACCCGATCTGCGGTGTAGACCAATCCTGCATCGTTGTAAGGAGCATCAGCATAATATTTGGCGGCATAAGGAGTCTCTGGATTGCCATCATCATCAAACCCAATGATGTGTCCGCCCTCTCCACGCAGGACCTTCACTTCATACAGTGCTCCTCCTCCACTAGCAGCGCCGCCACCTACTAGCAAAGTATTCGGGTCAATTTGACCTGACGCATTCTGTTTGAAAGCCATTGCACCCAGAATTCCAGTCACTCCCTCCGGTTTACCTAAGTCATAAGGGGTATAAATATCTTGGAAGCGCTCACCCACAGTAACCTGGTCATACGGCGTGAGGTTACCTGGATTGGTAACTCTGCGTTGTCCATTGCCATCCATGTCTAAATAAACACTGCCTCGGATGGTGCCTGGAGTCACACTGCTGACCTGCAAATCAAAACTTTGAAATTCAACTCCACCCCGACCATCGTCTACACGTACTTTAACGGTATGCGAGCCTGCAAGCGGTGTTGCCCAACTGATTTTGCCCGTTCCAGGGTCGATCGTCATCCCATTCGGTGCATCAGCCAATCGATAGGTAAGAAGATCCCTATCGACATCGATCGCGTCTACATCATAAAGATACCAACGAGAGGTGTAGGCGGTTTGGATTGCTTCAGTGACGATCGATGGGTTGTGATTGCCAGGGTCTGGATGAACACGGACATTAAAGGATTGTTCAGTCTCGCCACCTTGCCCATCCTTCACTCCAATTCGGACAGAATAGCGATTATTTTCTTCAGCTTTAGAGGTGTCACCATTCCCTGGAGTGATAATTGCTGTCAGCCCTTTTGACTTCAAGACCTGGAAACTGTAATCAGTCACAGTCGGAGAGTTCCCAACAATTGCTAGAACGTACTCTCCATCAGTCGGCAACGTCATTTCAAAATCGCCAGTGATGGTACTAACGCTATACAGTGGTTGTAAATGACCGGGACGGTACAGTGTCCAGCTAACCAGGTCACCCAAAATCCCATCAAAATAGAGTTTCTGCTCTGCCGTTCCGTCAAACTTGTACAGATGAGTGGAGAAGCCAGGTTGCAGGGTTGCATTCACCTGCTGGTTAAGGCTTAACTCCTGAGCATCTTCAACATCCAACAGCCGGAAACGGTAATCCAACTCAGTATCTTGCTCTCCACTAATCAGCAAGTTGTATGTGCCAGATTCCGTTAAAATATGAGGACCATTGTCTCCAATCGCAGATCCAAAGGTATTAGAACTGAAAACCTGGGTTCCTTGAGGGCTGATCAAGCGAACTGACAAAATCCCAGGAGAGTTGAGAGGCAACATGCCATCGTAAAAAATCTGCTGCCCAACAGTACCCGTAAAGCTATACACTTCAGTTGCTCGACCCGCACTCAGCGTCTTAGAAACCATAACACCCATCTGCAATGAATTCTCATTTCCTCGTGGGTCTGGGGTTTGTGAGGGGAGTTCAAGAATCCGATACGAATAATCTCCTGTACTGGTTTCGTAAAACCCTTTGATCTGAACAGTATAGATACCTGTTTGTTGCAACTGAATCAGATTCGAGTCACTAGAAGCGTCAGTCCCAAGAACCTGAATTCCATCTGGGTTGAACAGGATGATTTGCACTGGGTCATAGTCTGCGTCCAGACTATCAAGATAAATTGTGGTTCCAGCATTTGCTGTAAACGTGTGCGCTACAACCTGCCCTGATGCGATAGTTCCAGATCGTACAAGTCCCAATCCCGTCGTTGCGATTGGCGATGCTGTTTGATCGGCTACGGTAAACCGATAGGTAACAGGATCATCCTGATTGCCTTGAATCGCTAACGTGTACAGTCCATTAGCGGGCAACATAACGCTGAAATCAGGATATAAGGCTGAAGGAGTGGAGATCACTTGACCATTTGGACTATAGAGAGTCCAATTTGCTTCGTTCCAGGAAGCTGCTTCCAGATCAAAATTTAAGCGTTGCCCGACACTTCCGCTCAACTGGTAGAGTTTGACTCCACTATCAGGATCTACCACACCTGCAACTGAACTACCGATGGGTAATTTATCAGCCGTAGCCAGATCCAGCAGCCGAAAGCGATAATCACCTGTGATCTCAGCATCACCATCAAGCACTAAGCGATAGGTTCCTGCTTCAGTGAGGATAACCGGAGTTCCATCACTGTTCGTAGCGTACTCAAAAACCTGATTTCCTGTAGGACTAATCAGTCTAGCTCGAATGTCGCTTTTGCCGATAAGACTGTCAAAAAATAGTGCTTGTCCAACAGATCCTGTGAAGGTAAACTCATCTGATTCTCCTACTTTGCTGAGAGTTCCAGATAAAGTGCTACCTAAAGTCAGAGCAGTTACTTCAATGGTTGATGATACACCTTTAAATCTGTAATTAACTTCAGCCTCAGAATTTCCTCGAATAGCCAGGACGTAGATTCCGGGGGCTGAAGCGATAAATTCAAAGTCTGGAGATGAATTGAGTGGGGCACCAATGACTTGGTTATCGGGACTGTAAAGAACCCAATCACCATTGTTCCAAGAGTCTGCTGTTAGATCAAAATACAGCCGTTGCCCGACGATCGCCTCAAATTGATATAAATCCACTGCTTTCCCTGAATTCAGGCTAGCAGTAATCGGTGTATCCAGTGTCAACTCAGGGATATCCTCTAAGTCAATCAGTCTGAAGTTGTAATTGGCAGTAGTATCACCATTGCCATCAACCACTAATTGGTAAGTGCCTGTTTCTGCCAAGTAGAAAGGGTTACTGTCGCTTGTACCACTAAAAACTTCTGCCCCCCGGGAACTGACTAACTTAAAATTGACTCGATTATCGTGAATTAAATTATCAAAGTATAAACGTTGTCCTGCTTCAGCTTTGAATGTAAATGTGTCGCTTTCCCCTGGTTCAGAGAAAGTGCCACTCACAACCTGATTTAACGTCAACGGTGCCGAAACCGATTCAGGAGTGACCAGTTGGAATTGATAGGTGAGGTCGCTACTACCATTACCCCGCATCACCAGTAGATATTCTCCTGTGGCAGGCAAACTAAACTCTGCATCGTTGTAGATGTAGTTAGATGCAATGGATTGTCCTCCCGGTCCAAACAAGTACCACTCATTGAAACTGTCAATCTGCTGGTTAAGATACACATTCTGTTCAGCATTGCCCATGAAACGGTAGACATTGCTGTGAAGGCTGTCTATCAGTTGTCCTATTACCAATTCATCCAACTGAATCAACTGGGTATCCGCTTGATTTAACAACCGGAAGCTGTAACTCCCGATTGCATCGCCATAGCCATCAACAACCAACCGATAATTGCCACTCTCGCTGAGAGTAAGAGTTTGAGCTAAGCGCCCGTCATTTTGAATCTCGTTGCTGTAAATCTCGCGACCACTGGGACTGTACAGCCGAACCACTAAATTGACGTAATCAGCGCTCAAGGCATCCAAGAAAAGCTGCTGCCCAGCCGTTCCAGTAAAGGTATAAGTATCATTTTCTCCAGGTTCAGAAATGGCTCCACTCACAGTTTGATTCAATGCCAGGGGTGCTGTAACTAATTCTGGAGTCACCAGGCGGAACTGGTAGGTGAGATCGCTACTGCCATTGCCCCGCATCACCAGCAGGTACTCTCCGGTTGCAGGCAAACTAAACTCTGCATCGTTGTAGATGTAGCTAGATGCAATGGATTGTCCTCCCGGTCCAAACAGGTACCAATCGTTTGGAAAGCTGCCTGCCTGCTGGTTGAGGAAAATAAACTGTCCTACACTGCCATTAAAGCGAAAGAGCTTCGTTTCTAAGCTATTATTAAAACTTCCTGCAACGTTCGTATCAAGAGAGATCTGAGTTGCGGCAGATTTGTTCAATAACCGGAAACTCACATTGCTTTCAGCAGCTGGAGTCCCAAAAAATACCAGATAATGAGTGCCTGCTTCATTCAGGGTTAATGTTTTGGCTAAGTCCTGGTCATATTCAGCATCACTATTGAATAATTCTCGTCCACTTGGAGTCACCAGGCGAACAGAAACGTTGGGATCGATGCCGTTGAGGGCATCGTAATAAAGTTGCTGCCCTACTGCGCCTGTGAAGCTGTATACCTTAGCAGCCGTGGCAGGATTTAAGGTGACATTGGTGACGGCACCCAGTGTCAGAGTATTTGCGGTAGCTCCCACATCAATCATCTGATAGCTGTAACCACCATTTCCTGTGAATTGCAAGGTGTAAGTCCCTGATTGCTTGAGCAGGAAAACCTGCGAATCTCTATTGGCAATATCAAAGGTGATCCCGCTTCCATCTGGAGCCACAATCGAAGTGTACACGTCCCCAGAGCTTCCCCGACTATCGAAATACACTAAAGTGCCAACAGTCGCTGTAAACGTTCGAGTCGCAGGGGTTGTCTCTGTGCTGGTGCCACTATAAACCGTTCCAAACCCACTCTTCGTCACATTCAATGGGGCAAGTGAGTTCACTTGAACGCGATAGTTCACCGCACTATCGCTATAGCTCCGTAGCGCTAGAATATAGGTTCCCGTATTGGCGAGTTCGGCATCAAAGTCAGTCTCCAGATATGCAGAGCGAACGACTGAATTCCCAGAACCATACAGCACCCATTCTGCTCCATATTCAGCCGATAGGCTATCAAATCGAAAACGTTGTCCAGTGTTGCCATTAAATTTGTAAAGCTTGGTGGTTTGGGCAGCCAAACTATCGGTGATGGGAGTGCCTAGTGTAATCGAAGCAATCGTTGCTAAATCAACCAGTCGAAAGCCATAATTTCCAGTTGTTTCTCCAGAACCATCTACAACCAGTCGATAGGTCCCACCTTCAGTCAGGGTAAAGGGTTCTGGCTCTGTTGTACGTAGATCACGCTCTAGAAGTTTTACTCCACTTGGGCTATACAGTGAAGCACCAATGGAGTAGTCGCTTAGCAAGGTATCTAAGTATAGTCGTTGTCCATTGCTGCCGGTAAACGTATAGACATCCTGTTCGCCCTTTTCTGCAATCGAACCCGTAACTGTAGAACCGTTAGAAGTGATTGCAGTTATTCTGGTTTCTGGGGTGATGATCCGAAATTGATAATCGAGCGCCTCGGCACTGTACCCATCCAGTGCCAGGGTATAAGTTCCCGTTGCTGAGAGCGTGATTTCAAAGTCAGATCGAATATCAGCGATATAAATTTGTTGATTTCCACCGTCATAGAGCGACCAGACTCCTCCACCGGAACCTGTTTGAGAGTCAAAATAGAGTGTTTGCCCTGCGGTGCCTGTGAACGTATGCAGGTGAGTTTCCTGACCCGGATTGAGTTGTCCGCTGTAGTCTGCATCCAGGCTGATTACCGGAGCCAGTCCTGCATTGAGCAGGTTGAAGCTGTAGTTGCCAATATTTTCCTCATAGCCATCCACGACCAGTTGATAAGTTCCGGCTTCAGTCAGGGTGAGCAGAATGACTGCTGCATTGACTAAGTTCAAGTCCAGAAGCCTCACTCCACTAGGACTGTGGAGTGAGGCACTAATGGAGTAATCGCCGGATAGACCGTCAAAATAGATTTTCTGTCCGATTTCTCCAGTAAAAGTGTAAACGTCTTGTTCCCCTTTCTCTGTGATTGAGCCACTCACCGTGTTTGGATTGGCATTACTCCCAGGGGTAATGGGTAGAGTTGTGGTTTCAGGGGTGATGACGGTAAAGGCGTAATCTACCATTTGGTTGAATGCAAGTCGTCCTTGAATCGCCAGGAGGTATTCTCCGCTCTCTGGTAAAACAACTTCAAGGTCGGTGAAGCTATAGCTGGAACTAATGATCTGATTACTGTTGTTGTAAAGTACCCAGCCAAGATCTCCCTGATTGCGGAGCTTATCAAAAAACAATCGTTGTCCTTTGTTGCCCACAAACCGGAAGATATCATCTTCTGTCCCTGGTGTTAGCTGTCCCTGGATGAGAGTATCGAAGGCAGCAATGGGGGTCAGGGCCACATCGATTAGGCTAAACCCATAATTCCCAGTACCGCTGTCTCGACGGCTGACTTTAACGTGGTAGTTGCCAGCTTCTGCCAGGGTGATGAGGGCATTTTCAGTCCAGTGAAAGTGGGTAGAACTATCTCCAATCACCTGACGACCACTGGGACTATAAACTTCTAACTTCCAACTTGAAGCCTGACCCGAATACAGCAAGGAATCAAAATAGAGCCGTTGCCCCGCAGTTCCAGTGAATGAGAATTCATCAACCTGCCCAGCGGTATTGATGTTACTTCGCACTGTGTCCCCCAAAACTAGAACAGCAGAGGGTTTCCATTGCACTTGTCCAGTGTTGGGATCAAGGGTCATGCCATCTGGACCTGAAATGAGACGGTAGGTCAGTGGATGATCTTGATCTGGGTCGGTGGCATCTGCATCATAAGTGTAGGGTTGGTTGATATAGGCATCTACTTCTGGAGTGGATGTAAAACTGGGTGGGCGATTGGGTGGTGATTGCAGGACCGATAAGGTGTAGGTTTGGGTGGTTGTCCCCCCTCG
Organism: Sivoneniella epilithica UHCC 1019; assembly: GCF_040830845.1. Lineage (NCBI taxonomy): Bacteria > Bacillati > Cyanobacteriota > Cyanophyceae > Leptolyngbyales > Leptolyngbyaceae > Sivoneniella > Sivoneniella epilithica. The sequence continues at coordinate 17,593 of NZ_JBFPDP010000040.1, read as the reverse complement.
ACCATCGCTTACTTGAACAACCACTGAATGATTTCCAGTGTTGGCAGCGGTTGTCTCCCACTGAATTAACCCTGTCTGGGCAACAACTGTCATGCCTGGCGGTGCCACCAGTAGTTTGTAGATCAGCCGGTCCTGATTGGGATCTGATGCATGGACCTGATAGGTGTAGGGTTTGCCTGCAACGACTTCTGGCACGGGTTGAGAGTTAACCGTAGGATCCTGATTTAATTGCGCCAGAACCACAAGATCATAGGTGAATTGAACCTGGTTGGGGTTGTAAAACACCAGGCTGCGGATGCTGGTTAATTCCGCTGGATCAAGTTTGCCATCTGCGACAAGGGAACTGAAGTTGTAGTAGGGCAACCCTTCTGGCGTATACCCATCAGGATTGCGAACCACAACACCAGGATCACTAATATTGCGAATAGCCACCAATAATGGAGCATCCACACTGTAGGTACCGCTATTTTGGATCGCAATATCCGCGTATAACAGTTCCAAGTCCGCGTTAAAGGTTGTGAGGCGGTACTCCACGTTGATACTGGAGGACACATCCGCTAGAACCAGGAATTTATCAGATTGAATCGGGTTAGGGGGTGTAGCAGCGCCAGGAATAATCCCAGTGGACGACTGAGTACCCAGTGGTGCATCCGTAATCGCAATATCCTTGACCCGGACTCCGGTAGTCGTATCGCCATCATTGTTCACCAGGCGGAAAATCAGCGTCGCCACCGTCCCCGGTTGAATTCCCGTCAGGTTTAAGCTTACCGTTTGAGTCTGACTGGAATAGGTGGTTCCGGCTCCCAGTGCCACAGGCTCCCCTTCAGTCCAGTTGAAGAAAGCATCTCGCCCTGGAGCAATGGTATGCACCAGCGAGTTGCCATCAGCATCCACGATCGCTACTTCAAAGGCATCCTTGATGGAATCTAAGTCGGTGGTGTCGAAGGTCAACGGGTCAATCTTAAAACTGAGAATTGACGGTTGAGTAATGGTGAAGGTCGTCGTCTGCTGTGGGCTAAAGTTAGCGCCTTCGCGCAGCAGCACATCCACAGAGATAAAGAAGGTTTGGGTAGACGTTAAACCGCCTGTATCAGTTACTGTAAGAGTGATTGAATAGATGCCGGATTGATTCGTAGAAGGGGTTCCCGATAGCTGCGCTGTGCCATTTCCGTTGTCTACAACTGTTAACCAACTGGGGAGATCGGTTGCCGAAATGGAGCGAACCGTGTTTTCTGGATCTGTGGTGGCAATGGGATAGCTGTAAAGGGTGCCCGCTTCAGCACTACGGATGGGCGTACTGACAAACCGGGGTGCTTCGTTGATGTCGGTCAGGTTGATTACCAATGTCTTGTCGTAGAACAAGTCAGGGGTGCCGCTGTCCGTGGTTCTCACACGCACCGTATAGGTAGAAGTTGCCTCAAAATCGAGTCTGGCATCTGGTGCCACCTGAAGTTGGTTGCCCACCAGTTGAAAGCGTCCACCTGCATCATCGAGCAACGTATATTGGTGAGTATCAGCCGCATCTGAGTCGATTGCGCTCAGTTGACCAATCACCGTCGCGCCCACACTATTTTCAGCGACGGTATTGTCACTCAGCAGAATGTCCGTGGGTGCCGCATTCGTAGCAAGGCGTGTGATGGTGATGGTGGTGCTTTGCTGATTTCCAGCGCTATCAACCGCTTGTACGGTGAAAGCATTAGTGCCTAACGCTAATACCACACTCGCAAAAACAAACTGACCCGATGCATCGGCGATCGCGGTGGTGCCTGTTTGCTGCAAGGTCACGGTTGCGCCTGCATCGGTCTGCCCCATCAAACTAACCGTGGCGTTGGTGGTTTGCTGGTCGCCCACAGGCGTGGAATCAAAGGCAGGGTCTAGGGCAAAACTGAGCGGCAGGGTGGTATCGAGAACAAAGGTGAACTCAAAGATCTGGGAAATATTGCCGTACTGGTCGCTTGCCTGGAGTCGCAGAGTATGTGCTCCATCAGGCAGGGTACTGCCATAAATTTGTTCTAACCGCTCCCGTGTAAAGGTAAAGCGTCCATCGGCTCCGCGATCTGAGAGCACATCAAAACTGGGGCTGGCGACCCCAAAACTGGCGTTGAATTGGGCGATCGCACTGGCATCTGCCAAGGTGCCCATAATTGTTGGATCAGCCGTAATCAGATCAGCGCTAATGCCGGTGTCATTGGCTAAACCAGCCGCAATCACTGGTGCTGCCATATCTAAATTCACAATCACAGTGAATTGCTGGGTTGTGATATTTCCGGCAACATCAGTGCTGGTAAGCGTCAGGGTATGCGCTCCGTTCGCAATTCCTGCGAAGTCGATCGCCTGGTCAAAACTGCTGCCTGTGAGCGAGATTGGAATTTCTGCTGAATCATCAAAACGATAGCGGAGGGTGGCAATCTCAGTCCCAGTTCCATCCGCACTACCAACCAATCGAGCATGGTTCACCAGCGTGGCATTGTCAGCAATGCTGGTGACAGACAGCAACGGCAGGCGCGTGTCCACGGTGATGGTTAGCGGAACCGATACCGCACTGGTATTGCCTGCTGCATCGGTTGAGATAGCTGTGATTTGGTAAATCCCATCACTCAGTTGACCCGTGGATAACTGCCAGGTGCCATCGCTCGTGGTTTGAGCGACGGGAATACCATCAACCAACAGTTGCACTACACTGCCTATCTCCGCTGTGCCCACAATCATCGGAGTGTTGACGCGGGTAATGTCATCGCGGTTGCTACGTCCGCTATCATCGGTAGAAAGCAGGTTCAACCCTGGCATTGTCGGTGCCGTAGTATCAAGCGTGAAAGAAGCAGTGAAGGCATCCGAGAGGTTGCCAAACTCATCTTTAGCTTTGAGAGAAAGGGTATGGAAGCCGTCAGGCAGGATTCCTCCGTAAATTGCGTTTAGTTGAGCTTGGCTGAGGCTGAAAGACCCATCGGCATTGAGGATATCGGTAATGTTAGTCAACTCGGTCGCATTTTCAAATCCTGCCCATACTTCGACAACCCGGCTGCGGTCTGAGATCGCCCCTGTAATCTTGGGGTCCGACGTAATGTGATCGGCATTAGTAGCGCCATCCGGTGCGGTGTCGCGAACAAGCGATGCGGTAATCACGGGAGCCGTAACATCCAGATCTACCGTCACGGCGAAGGTTTGGGTTGAAATGTTCCCTGCCTGGTCAAGGCTAGTAATAGTCAGGGCATGAGTGCCATTGCTAATGCCAGTGAAATCAATTGCCTGGTTAAATCCACCCGCCTCCGTGAAAGAAAGAGGAATTTCAGCGTGCCCATCGAAGCGGTAGGACAAAGAAACCAGGGCTGAACCCGTTCCGTTAGCGCTGCCTGCTAGCCGGGAACCATTCACCAATGGGGTCGTTTCAGGGTTTGTGGCAAGCGTCAACAGAGGAATCGTCGTGTCGATCGTCAGTTGCAGTGGCTCGGATACGGCACTCACATTTCCTGCCGCATCGGTTGAGAGTGCGGTGACGACATGCATCCCGTCCGCCAGTGCGGGAGTTACCCACTGCCAACTGCCATCGCTGACAATTTGACCCATAGGATTGCCATCCACAAAAAGCTGCACCGTCGTGCCCGCTTCTGCAACGCCCATGATTGTGGGCGTATTTGTCCGGGTAATATTGTCTGTGTTGCTTTGCCCGCTGTCGCTAAAGTCTGCGAGATCAAGAACAGGAGCAGTAGGCGGTGCGGTATCGAGCACAAAAGCAACGGCAAACACTTGGGATAGGTTGCCGTTGGTATCCTGTGCTTGCAGCCGTAGCGTATGGGAGCCATCGGGCAGCGTCCCACCGTAAATGGCTTCTAGTTGAGCGCGGTCGAAGATGAATTGCCCATCTGTCTGTCGTTGAGCCGTGACATCGATAAAATTGGTTGCCGGGATAGTATCAAAGCCAGCCCGAAAAGCAACGACTGCGCTGACATCAGCAACCGTGCCGCTGATGGTGGGATCAAAGGTGACCTGGTCGGTGTTGGTATTGTTATTCGGTGCCGTATCGCGCACTAGACCCGCGACAATCACGGGTGCCTCTTCATCCAAGGCGATCACAACATTGAATTGTTGGGTGGTGACGTTGCCTGCCAAGTCGATCGCCGTCAGGGTCAGAGTATGCGTCCTATTGCTGATGCCTGTGAAATCAAACGCTTGATTGAATGCGCCAGTACCGTCAGTGATAAGGGCAATCTCCACTCCAGTATCAAACCGATAGCTGAGAGCCGTGATGCCAGAGCCGGTTCCATCCACAGATCCCGCCAATCGAGCATTATTGGTCAGAGTAACGGTGTCGATTGGAGTGGTAAGGGTCAACGTGGGCAACGCTGCATCGACGACAACAGTGAGAGTAGTGGAATGGCTACTGACGTTACCCGCACTATCAGTCGCGATCGCCGTCAGTTCATGGGTGCCGTTCGGGAGGGGTATAGAGGTGATTTCCCAAGCGCCATTCGCATCGGTTACAGCTTCTCCTACCGCCTGATTGCCTTGATAGAGTTGAATGGTTGTTCCAAGCTCTGCATTGCCTCGAATGGTGGGAGTAGTGATGCGGGTGATCCGATCTGCGCTGCTTTGCCCACTGTCGCTGCCTGCGGCGAGTTGCAATTCGGTTGGTGCAATGACCGTAGTATCGAGGGTGAAAGTGAGGTTGAAAAGATTAGAGCGATTACCGAATTCATCTTCTGCCTGCAAACGCAGGGTGTGTAGTCCATCGGCAAGGGTGTCACCCAATACTTGTTCTAGCTGAGTGCGGGTTAGTGTGAAAGTTCCATCGGCTTGGCGTTGGGGCGAGATGCTGACAAAGTTGGCGGGGTCGGTGCTGTTGAATCCAGCGCGGAAAGAAACTACTGAATTGGCATCGGTGAGACTGCCGCTAATGGCAGGGTCAAAGGTGATTCGGTCGCTATTGGTACTGCCATTCGGGGCAGTGTCACGGACCAACACTGCACTGATGATAGGTGCTTCTGTATCCAGGGCAATTTCAACGGTATAGGCTTGAGTGCGAGTGTTGCCAGCAACATCCACTGTTGTTAGGGTGAGGGTATGGGTGCCGTTTGCAAGTCCAGTAAAGTCAAAGTTTTGGTTGAACTCACCGACATTGCTCAGAGAAACAGCAACCCCTGTCCCCGTATTAAAGCGGTAGCTCAATGAGGCAACTGCCGACCCGGTGCCGTTGATGGTGCCTGCAAGTTTGGCGTTGTTTTTCAGCGGAGCAGCGATTTGGGTGGTCAGAGATAGCTGTGGTAGGGCGGTGTCAATGGTGACGTTAAGTGGCGAAGACGTGGCACTGGTATTTCCTGCAATATCGGTGGCGATCGCGCTCAGAGCATGAGTCCCATCTGCTAGTTGGGTTGTGGCAATTTGCCAGGTGCCATTCGTAGATGCGGTCGTTTGACCGATAATCTGTCCGTTGTTGAATAGTTGAACGCTAGCGCCAGCTTCTGCCACACCTGAAACCGTGGGGGTGTTAATGCGAGTAATTTGGTCAGTGCTGCTTTGACCGCTATCGCTGGCAACAGTCAAGCCGAGGCTGGGTGCCCCAGTTTGGCTATCAAGGGTAAAACTGATGGCAACGTTGCTGCTACTGCCGTATTTGTCTTTTGCCTGTAAATATAGGGTGTGCTGTCCATCGGGCAAGGTGGTGCCGAAAACGGTATTGAGTTGACTGCGGGTCAGAGAGAAGTTGCCGTTCGCGGTAAGGCTGGAGCGGATGTCAATGTAGCTATTGACTGGGGCGGTGTTAAAGCCTGCTTTGAATTCGGTGATTTGATTGGGGTCTGTAACGGATAGATGACCGCTGGTATTGCCAGCGCTGGCACCCACTTGAATCCCCCAACCCGTCAGGGTAATCGAGCCTTGAATGCTGGGGTCAAAGGTAATCCGATCCGTGTTGGTCGTATTGTTGGGGGCGGTATCGCGGGTCAGGGTGGCAGTAATCACTGGCGGATTGCTGCCCAGTTGCAGATCTGCAACTCCCACGACCGTTGCCCGACCGTTAAACAGGACGTTACCCTTTGCCCCAATCGTCCCATACAACGAAGAGTTGCCGTTGGAGGTGTAGTTGCGAGCAGTCAGAAATGCGCCACGGGTGTCTGCCGCGCCGTTGTAGGTGATATTGCCCTGGGATACCACTTTCATGTGGTTGGCAGCATCTAGATTTGTGGTGGCTCCATTGAAGTTAATGTCGCCGCTATTGTTTGCTAGCAGTGTGGAACCCCCAAATCTGGCACCCCCGTTCATGTTGATCGTGCCGGAGGACAGGACGGATAAGTTGCTAGATTGAACATTTGACAGGTTAACGTTGCCGTTGTTGGTTACCAGCACCACGTTGTCAAACACATGACCGCTGCCGTTGAAGTTGATGCTGCCGTTATCAACCAGGATGATGGTGTTACGCAGAGTAATGCCATTGGGAATGTTCAGCCCGCCGTTGGTGACGCGCACAACCGTGGGTTGAGCCGCAGTGCCCGGTGCTGGAAATTTGCGGTTCCAGTCGGAGGCATTGTTGAGCGGATTTTGAGCGGCGTTAAAGATGACAGTCGGGGTGCCAGCAGGAATGCGGCGGTCAAGCTCCTGAGATTTTACATCTGCATAGGCGGGTACAAAGAGGGTTTGCTGGGGGATTACAGGCGGCGGAATTAAGCCTGCATATTGACTGCCGTTGGCATTGGTAATGGTGTAGCCCTGTCCAACAGTAACGGCGTTATCGACCAGGATAGGTCTACCATTCGCATCGCGCAACACGTTACCGTTGGCATCCCGACGTACAGGTAGGGTATTGGTTCCGTTGATAGTGAAACCTGTGCCAGCGTAGATCAGGGCATCGTCGTTGGGATTCAGCGCATCTCCATCAAAGTCGCCATTGCCATTGACGGTAAAGGTGCCTTCTGCCAGGATGGTGAACTTGGGTAGAGTGCTGGGAGTGCTGGGAGTGCTGGGAGTGCTGGGAGTGCTGGGAGTGCTGGTAGAACTACTGCTGGACTGGCTGGGGATAGATGCTGCGGATGTAGTGTAGGCAGCAATTGTTTGGGTGGAAATGGGGTTGCCTGTAATCGGATCTTTACCAGGCTGTGTAGGGCTGGATCTGACAGTTTGAGGGGTATTGAAAACAGTGGAGTTGTCCAACGGCAATTTAGCAGTGGATTTAGTTTCTGCCAGAGATTGAATGTCGGCGGGTTTGGTCAGCGGGTCAATGTTTGCATTGGGAGCGGTTGAGGTCTGCGAGAGTGCCTTACCCAAACCCAGAAATGAACTACTATCCAGCAGGGATGCTTCTTCTAGAAAAGGTTTGGCAAAGACATCTTTGCTGCTTTGGTTCAAAGGATTATCGGAATTTGGCATGACTAATCTCGCAGGGGTAAATGAACCGGAGGTGAACGGTTAGAAAATGGGAGGGAGTGATTAAAAATCGGCAGGATAAACCCTTGCATATCGGGTGCGTAGGTCGTCGATATACAATCATTGGAATAGAAATAGGTAAAGCCCCAAAGCCGCCCAGAAGAAAAAGTCTTGAACTCACTCAAGACTGAGAGTAGACTTTATCTAAAGCTGCACTAAGCAAACACAGGTAGTAATGTCGGCTGGCTTTCGATGACACTTAAGAAATTCTGGTTAATCAGGGCTTGATAAGTGTCAAGATCTGCTTGAGCATGGTCTAAAACTTGATGCAAGTGTTGCAGTTTTTCGGGCTGAGTAGTCCCCTCAAGAACGTAGTCAAAGTTGCCACCGAAAACAATCACAGGTTTAAGGGTTTCATCAGCCTGACGAATTTTAGCTTCGCTGATAGTGAGATTAAATGGACTGCGCTCCAGGGTATAGGTGAAGCTCAAACGAGTTCGGGGAGCCGCCTGCCCGATGGTTTGCCAGGGACCATCAGCCAACAGTGTTTTGCTCAGATAGGTGCTGGTGGCTTCGGGTGGGTCAAATTCGACATGTCCAGCCGGATTGATGCCGACCGCCTCGTATTCCATGTTCGGCAAGCTTTGGATGCAGCGACGGGCGACTTGAATGATTTCGATTACGCTAAAATCTTTGCTTTCGATGGTTTCAGTAAACAGAATACGTCCGGCTTGAGCCGTGATGACAACACTGTTTTGGAAAGCCAGTTGCACGACTTGAGGGGTGTAAATCGGTTGACGTGCTAGTTCCCACTCACTGGGAATAATGCCGCTGTATTTGAGGAATTCTAGATTGAAGACAGCAGGACTTTGATTTTGGGCAGCAACAATGATCACCAATTCTTGTGGCGTGATAGATAAGGACATATTCATAGCTCAGGTGGAGATGTTTGGTTGATGCTTAAACGGTTAAAGGAAATACTGTGAACTCACATAGCAAGGCTGTATCCAGGAACTTGTAGCCCAGGAACAGACTTTAGATTCGCTGTCTTGCTTATCAGCTTAAGCGAGTTTTTATCAGTTTATAAGGATATTTCTACGGAAGCTTATCCACTAAGCGATTAGTAAATACACTTTAGTGTTCAGACTCCTAATACCACTACTTCATGAAGTCATCTGAAGATGTTAGCTTGATTGTGAAGCTAATGTAAATCAGTCTGCTAGACCTTAAGCTCTGTCTATTTCTTTAAAGTTCTGTCGGCTCAGTAAAATAACCTTGGTGCTAGCCAGGTGTAGTCAAACTAACATTTCTAAGAAGCAATTGTACGCCACTCAAAGATATTCCAAGACAGGAACAATGAACGGAACAAATCCGGGGGCACACATTCTGCGACCCTTATTGGTATATGACCCGTTTGAAATGAATTTTTAGCAGAACTGGGCGCTAGATGAATTTCAGATGAGGACAAAACATCCTCTTAGTCCAACCGACACCTAAAAGTGCGGAACCAATCTATGAATACAGCGGAACCAATCTATGAATACAGATGAGCTACTCATTAAGAAGCTTTGCGATAATAGGTTGTTTTTTTTGATCTAACTTTTCTCTATCATTTCTTGAATGACACCATTGGTAAATCCAAAGTGACTGAGGTTAGATCACTACACTTATTGCCGTCTATCCTATGGCTTTTCTTGATGTTTGATGTTTTCAAGGGGCTGCTCATTTAATATTCTCTTCTCCAGTTCGTAGCGGCTTCCACTCCAGCTAAAAACAAGCTGCCGAACTCGATTATCTTCAATTTGATTCGCGACCAGCATTGGAAAACTCTCATTGGGTTGATTAGGAGAATTGTATTGAAACAACAATGGAATTCCTTTAGGTATGGGCGATCGCAAATATTGTGTCCACACTAATCTATAAGACATTTGCACATCGTCATTGAGAGTGGGCGGAGTAACCTCTGGCACTTGGGCATAGGCAGCAAACAAACAACCTGCTGCACCACAAAGCTGAGGAACCTTGGAAAAGTTGAAAACAATCGCTTGTCCCTGTTGTCCTTTGAGAGGGTTTGCCAGCACGGGCAGATTTGGTTGTTCCTCTTTGGGTACGGTGGTCAAATTATCAAACGCTTGATGAAGTACTAAAGGTGTAGTTTTCTGAGCATCTGTCCACTGCAAAGGCTGTCCATTGAGTGCTAGAACTTGTCCAGCACAGCCCGTCAATTCGAGCAGAGAGCCAAGCAATAAGAAACAGGCAAATCCAATCCGAAACCACAGTGCAAAACGCATTTACCAATGGGGCGGAGGTGAAAGAACTGGCTGTTCTGTTGGTTTAGGTATCACATCGCTAACGATCAATTCACTTGTATTTCTCGTCGAAGATAACTGAGTCATGACACTCTCCTATTGTTGGTACTTACGCCAGTTTGGGTCATATTGATTGAGAAGTTTTTCAGCCGTTTTTTGAGGCACACCCGATTGTTGTAACCCCTTTAGTCCGAGATAACCTCCACCTGATGTGATTACCTCCCAACGCCTACCGTTTTGCTTGAGTAGCGTATTGCCACCCATTTCGCCGCGTGTCCAACCGACGAGCGCAAACCCATCCGCGATCGCGACCTCGTGTAGTTTTGCTTTGATAGTGACACCTTGACAATTGAGGTATTGCAGAACCGCTTTCTGAACCGCCGCCTTTTCTGAGCTAGCCTGAGTTACCAATACTGGCTGAGATATTGCCCCAGCAACTTGACCGGAGTGTATCCACGGCTCGATCGCGATTGTCGTGAACAGCATTGCCAGAACCAGCAGCATATACGTCATGCGTTTGTAGTGAGACATAATTGACCTCCTTTATTTGACCACTCGATAAATTTCTTCCGTTGGTGCTCCCCGGATGTAAGCACTATTGTTGTAGTACCCATTAAACGTGCGGTCAGACTTCCAGCGAAACGAAGCTCGACTAGACGAATTGGATAGCACTTGAGAGCAGCCATCATTCTGACAAATGCCAATATGTTCATACCCTTTTGCCAAAATGATGTCCCCTGCTTTGGCTTGCGATGGATTGACTCGCGCCCCACGCCCCGCTTTCAAATCCGCTGCCACGGATGGCACATAATCCGGGTTTGGGTTTGTTCATAAATGTCTTCATGGAGGTTTGCACGGGTAGTTTCAGGGTGACTCCATAACTCATCCAGAATCGCGATCGCTTGAGAGTTCGTCATTGCCCCATAATCCAACCCATCTAAAAACTGCTGAAAGTCCTTGATTTCAGCCGCTGTCATGGTGGGATCTGGTTCAAAGGTAAACCTGTAGCACTGTTTAATGCTTTGGTAGTGCTTTTTCGTAAAGGGTGAGGGGAAATGGAGACGACGGCTTAAGTAACCCGAGATCAACTATGAAACCATACTTAATCTGTCCGAGTTGTGGATCAGATGACATCATCAGGACTTACGCAAAAGTCATTTGAACAGATGGATGCTTGAGTTGGGCAGTCAAGTAATCCGAAAGCATTCCATACTTGATCTGGTAAACCGTTTTGCCTGTCTGATAAGCGATCGCCTTCAGGCGACTCCAAACGAGTAACGCACAGGCAATATGATTACGCTGAATGCGCGCTTTGCGACATTGACAAGCCTCTACTCCAGTTAACTGTTTAAGTTCTCTGTGAAACTCCTCAATCTTCCAACGAATGCCACACTCATCTTGTACCGCATCCGTAGAAGCTTGAGTTAAGTCGTTAGTGACGACAAACTCCGCCGGAGTTGGTAGAAACAGTGACCCGGAACAGTTTCACCTTTTTGTCTTTAGGAAATCCCCGAAGTTTGATCAGCTTGCCTTGCTCTAACTCCTGGGCACTCCAAACCAGCTCATCCACGCGCTGATAGGGCGCTGCATCGCCACTATCATCCACGCGTCGATTCGTTTTGAGCGGACAGTAGTACACTTTCCCCAGTTGGTCAATTTGTGCCATCAATTTTTGAGTCGCATACCAGCTATCCATCAACACCCTTGTCAAGGGTAACTGCTTGCTGTATACCACCCCATTGAGCATCTGGGCAACCTGGTCAAGCTTGCTTTGCCCATCTCCATCAGGGTCGTAAAGGCGATAGTCAATTACCCAAAACTGCCCGGTTTCGCCATTCACGTATACGCAGCTAATTAACCCGATGCCTCGAATGACTCGGTGTTCGTTACCGCTATATTGTCGCCTTACCAGTTCAATTGATCCTGAATAACGTTTGTCCAATACCGTATCGTCGAACAGCACATAAGCTTTCTCATGCGGTTGTAGCACTATTCTCACGTTATCCCACAACAGGCGCGGAGTCAGTTTCTCACCTCGCAGATAGCGATTGATCCGGTCATGGCTAATCCCATCAAGATGGTCAGCCAAGTTGGTCACGGTGTAGTTGATGGGGCTGCTCAGCAGATATTGGCAGTAGTCAAGTTTAGTAAAACTCATGCCTCTAGTTTTAAGGACTGTCTTATTTTGCCTTATCCTCTCCCTGCGTAAGTCCTGATCATGAAAAACGGAACAACTCGCCGGGGCAAGCAAAACCATAAATGCCGAGACTGTGGTCGTCAGTTTGTCGAAGATCCCCAGTGGAAGCCCAAGGATCAAGATACCAATGCTCTAATTGATCGGTTATTGCTAGAGCGGATTCCTTTAGCGGGGATTGCTAGAGTCCTGAAACTGTCAGAAAGTTGGTTGCAGCAGTACGTCAATCAGACCTATGAGCAGGTGCACCAACAAGCCGAGGTACTGCCCAAAACAACCGCAAGGTTGACGGTTCAGATGGATGAGTTGTGGTCTTTTGTGGATGACAAAGGCAATAAACAATGGGTTTGGTTAGCGATGGATGCAGCGACCCGCGAAATCATTGGGTGTCTTGTCGGCGATCGCTCTCAGGAATCGGCACAAGCCCTATGGGATAGCCTGCCGCGCCGCTATCGACAATATGCCCGGATCTACACCGACCACTGGGAAGCCTATGCCTGTGTGCTACCGAGCAAACGACATTTTGCAGTGGACAAGGATTCTGGGTTGACGAGCTATATTGAGCGGTTGAATAACACGTTACGACAACGCATTTCACGCTTAGTGCGCCAAACTTTATCGTTCTCGAAGAAATTAGGCAATCACATTGGAGCGATTTGGAATTTCATTCATCACTACAATCAAAAGATTCGAGAGAAATTGCGACGGGAGCAGATGGTTTCTTTTTCTCTGTCCTTTACGTAAGGGCACTACCAGACATTGTTGAGAGTTGGAGGGCATTACACTGGCTTAAACTCAAAAACATCAGTTCAGGAATTATTCAAATTCAACCGATTGAGACAGGGGCAGGACCTTTATCAAAAGTTATCGAAAGACTAGAGAACCACCAAGACTTCAGCCGTCGGCTGATTAACGCAATCTACGCCGAGATTGACCAGAAACTAGAGAAAACCTCTGGTGCCCGCCTCATCGTTGAATGTGAATTTGAAACCCTACTGGAAACTATCTGCGCTCAGCGAAATCCTACAGAACTCGACGAAAAAAAGTTGAAAACAGCCCTTCTCTGGTTACATCAGAGGAAAATTTTGCGATTAACCGAGGGGCTACTCCTTTTCAGCCAAGCATTAAAAGTCCGAGTTCATAAAGGAGCCAATATCACCACCATTAACCGTAAGTATCCAGAGGTGCAAAACCACTATTCTGAACAAGCCCGTCGCACTCACTTAATGTTGGAATACGGGCGATTAGGAGAAGACCAGGCTGCCCGCCAACAACTCGTCGAAGATTACTTTAAGCTTCCTTGTGAGGAATTCGCTAATAAATATCCAGTCCTCCATGCAGAAGCTTGCAAGCGTCCCGTTACCCAGGAAGACTATAACCGGATTATGGGATCGCTCAACCCAGCCCAAACCGCTATTGTCGAAGCAGACGACCCGGCGATCGCAGTCATCGCGGGTCCAGGCTCGGGTAAAACACGCACCATTGTTCATCGAATTGCCTACCTGATCAAAGTCAAACGAGTCAACCCCGATCGGATTCTGGTATTGGCTTACAACCGCAATGCCGTTCGAGAACTCCGCATACGGCTTAAAGATTTGGTGGGAACGTCAGCATCGCGACTGAGAGTATATACCTTTCATGGACTGGCACTGTCCCTATTAGGTCGAACCATTGAGGAATCAGACACCCAATCCCAGAAACAGCAAAGTACGGAACACAAATTCCAAAAACTCCTTGAGTAAGCCTGTAACCTTCTGGACAAAGGGAACGAAGATGCCTTAGCTGATGAAGATAGTCAGATGCGTCGAGTGAGGCTATTAGGCAACACAGAACACATCTTTGTGGATGAATACCAGGATGTTGCAGAGCAGGAATACCGCCTGATTCAGCTAATTGCAGGATTTGGTGATTCTGAAGATCAAGCGCGATCAGTTCAAATCAATCTTTGTGTGATTGGTGACGACGATCAAAATATCTATGAATTCAGAGGAACCAACCCTAAATATATCTTGCAGTTTCAAGCCGAGTACAAGGCAAGACGATTTCTATTAACAGAAAACTATCGTTCTACTGAATCCATCATCCAAGCCTCAAACTACGTCATTCAAAACAGTCCCGATCGCTGTAAACGAGACCTCCAGGAACAAGTCCAAATTGATGCAGCCCGGATTGGTCAATCAGGAGTGCCTGTCAAAGCACTTCAATTTTCAACTCCAAAAGAACAAGCCATCTGGATCACCACACAGGTCAAACAATGGATTGCAGAAGGAACACGTCCCTGCGAGATTGCAATCCTGGCGCGGGAATGGGATGAACTCAAAGAAATTAGAGCCTTGCTCGATCGATTAGCCAACATTCCCACTCATACGTTGAAAGGAGGCGAAATTAAGCTAGTTCGCAATCACGTTACTCAGCGTCTCTTAAAAGCTCTCAAGCGTGATTCCAGCTTAATCATCCCGCCCGCACAACCTGTCAGAGAACGCTTTGAAAGTTTCTTTGAAAAAACACATCATGGATTAAACGAGCTTACAGTCAAAACCCTCCTAAAGATTGCCACCGATTTAGATGAGGAAAGAGGTTATGGTTCAGATTTAGCTGATGAAATCAGCACTAATGAAATTATTACTGCTATCTACGAATTTAACGAAAGTCCTGATCTTTCCATTGATGAGGCGGCTGTTCTAGTGACTAGCTGTCATGGAGCCAAAGGACTTGAATTTCGCAAAGTAATTTTACTAGCAGACAAGTTCTCTACTAATGCAAAACAAGCACAACAAGAACGCAGATTGCTTTATGTTGCGATGACAAGGGCTAAAGAGGAGTTAGCTCTAACTTCAACTCGCAATAGCCAATTCATAAAAGAGATGCAGCTTGAAGTGGAACAGAAATCAGTGGAGCAGATTAATTTGCCCAGCTTCATTTACTACGCTGACTTTAGCCCATTTGGAGAAAGAAGGGGCGGTCAACAAAAAGGGGATATCAATTTAGGATATCTAGCCACGAAATCAAAACAAGCCATTATTCAAAAATTAAGAGAAGGAAGCAACTTACAAATGAAATGTAGTCGCTACGGAGATGGCTGGACAATCTGGACTGAGCAAGATGAAGAAATTGGAGCCTTATCAAGACATGCCAATCAAGTCCTGAGTGACCAAGGAATTCGCCCCAGTCAATTTGAATGGCAACCTGGTGAGGTCACTGTACGCCACATCTATCAACATTTAGATATTGATGAGGTAACAGGCGAAGTTAAAGAAGAGTGGGATCTAGTTGTTCCCCAAGTCCGGGTCTGTCGCTGAAAATAACTCTCTTTGATAAGAACGACGGGCAGCGGACTACCTGGCATATTTCGAGAATTTATAGTCGGCTCAGTTATAGCAACGGAAAAATTCTGGTCGTTAAGGCTGAAAGACTCATGAATTAAAGCTTTCAGCGATTACTTTGCTTGCGTACTTGTGGGCTTGAACTGTCCCATCTTTAGCCATAAATGGGACAGTCCGAATCACAAGCAACGATTTTGCGCCGTTTCAGGTTCTAGTGTTTGATCAACCAGTCGCCGAAAATGGGACAGTTGCTTTTGGCGCTTCACTAACGACCAGAATTTTTCCGCTGCTAATATCAAGCCCAGTACAAATGTCATGAACAGGTCCTTTGAGGCGATGTATGAATGGCACCTGTTGCCCTGGCGCACAAGCTAGAGCGGCAAGTGTATAAGCTGCAAACGCGAATCTATCAAGCCTCTCGCCGTGGTGATGTGAAGGCAGTTCAGAGATTACAACGACTCCTTTTGAACCTGGCTGACTGACACATTTTCTCGTATTTCAGGTTAAGCGGTACTGAGCCGTTGTTCCAGCGGGAGAACACAATCGACTGTAGTGCCTCTAAAGTAGAGCGGTTGTCGTTTGGCAGCTTGAGATTTGGAGGGGATACAGGGGTCTAGATCCAGTGCAGATTGAAGTGCAACCGTCGTCGGAATTGGCCAGCCTTGTACAAGTGCTTTGCGAATCCAATGCCAACCGATTTTGAAATAGCTACTGCCTCTAAACCAATGAGGGTCAACTTGGCGGCGCTCACCTTGGTCAACCACAGCCGTGCCAACACTGGTCAAGTAGAGGGTAGCAACCGCGAGCACCAAGCACAAGCGTGAGAGCCTGGCAGCAGAGCGGATGTGGGAGGATTCAAGTTGAAACCCGTTGGATTTATCATCCAAAAAGTTCTCCTCAATATCAAACCTCAAGCCGTATTCAACAAAAGTTTCGGTCGTAGTGGGTTGGTCACTGACGACATACCAGCGTTCCCGACTGGGATAGTGATGAGCTAAGGCTAGATGCACCAGACCATAGCGAGCTTTAGTAATCTTGACCTGATGCAGAAACAGGGCATGACTGGTGGATAGAGTGTAGAACGAGATGGGCATACCCTGCTGACCGCGATACACCAGAAAGTTGGACTTGACCCGAATCCGATAGTGCCAACCCAGGCGATGCAGGTGCTTGAATAACTCCACATCAGCAAAGCCCCGGTCTGCTAAAAACAAGACTTCAACTCCTGTGGGCAATACCTCAACGACGGCATCCAACAGCGGAGCGTAAGTGGCATGCATAAGCAACGGTACTGCTAGAATGCTCCAGCACCTTCCAAATCACTGGAATTCCTCGTCCTCGGTATACGACCACAATCCGAGTGATGCAGTACTGCTCACACAACCGGGTTGTATCGAGTGCCAGAACAATGCGCTCTTGCTGCCAAACTGATAGGGCATATCCAATCAACCGGGCATACAACGAATGCTCGTGTACCCGCTCATTCTGAAGCCACCGTGAAAACCGCCGTTGCGTACTTTGAGCATAAACCGCACGACTTTGCACATAATCGCTCCATGCCGTTAAGCTGATTTGTCCGCTGGCAACCAGTCCTACGACCATCCAAACTAACGGGTATAAGTGGCGCTGATCTCGCCAGCGACAGTGTTGACCCAGCAACGCTTGCAGCGTATCATAGAGGCGAGGGGTGTTTTCCATAGTGACTTCTGTTGATGTGGTAATCCTCAGAATACTTGGATTTACCCCTCTTCCAAGATTTTGTGTCAGTCAGTCAGGCGATCGCCCTAAGCGGTCAAGCCGCCACACGACCAACGTATCTCCGGTTCGCACATAGTCGAAGGCTTCCTTCAATCCAGGGCGATCGGCTTTAGTGCCGCTTATCTTGTCGGAAAAGATGCGGTCACACCCAGCTTGTTTCAAAGCATCGTGTTGCAAGTTCAAATTCTGGTCATCAGTGGAGACGCGTTCGTACCCGATCAGCATAGTGAGAGTTCTAATGTACTCCAACTGTATCAGAACTCGTCAAACCTGCATTGTTTTGAAGCATAGATTTAAAAACAAGTTAATTTACACATTTTCAGTCCAAAAACCGTAATTTAGGATCACGAACAGAATCGTCTCATAAACGACCCCAAAAGAGACATTCAGAAAGGCGATCGCCACTTAGCGTTTCAGCCCTAAAACTCTCTAAAACAGCTTGTCAATCTATCTATCAAAATTGAACCGATGAGACGAGTTTTGATGCAGTTATAGGAAAAGTAGGGTCGAGTAGAGAGGGTTCGATCGTGCGTTAAATTTCTGTGGGTTCGGATAAAGTAGAAAATAGTTACTTTATTGCTCAACCTATGGAATGCCCGTTGTATGGACATTTGAAGGTTCATAAACACGGCAAGATGCCCAATGGAGTCCAACGG
>NZ_JBFPDP010000039.1:0-53261 GCF_040830845.1 Sivoneniella epilithica UHCC 1019 | reverse complement strand
TGGCAATTTACGACTCAAGATGCCCGCATCAAACTCAAGCGTCTCTATCCATCAATTCTTTCTTGACAGACTACTAGTTTGAAATTAACCAAAAGTAGCCGCATCGCCAATACAGTTAACTCGGATGCGATTGGACAAGGCGGCAACATTCATATCGCTGCTGCCGATATTCGAGTGGGCAACGGTTCAGGGATCGGAGCTATTACGAATGGCAATGGCAACGGGGGAAATGTGTGGGTGACTGCTAAATCCATTGTCCTAGATGGCGATACACTCAATGATCAAGTTGCAAGGATTGGTACTCAAGTTGGATCTAGGGGTAGCGGACGTGCTGGAGATGTCACCATAGAAACTGACTCTCTCACAATGACCAATGGTGCACAGATATCTGCCAATGTGTTTGGTAATGGCAATGGGGGGAATGTGCGGGTGACTGCCGACACCATTGCCCTCAATGGTAGTGGTATTGGTAGTGTCCTTGGTTTGACAAGCAGCGGACGCGGTGGGGATATAACCATCCAGACGGAGTCCCTCACCATGACGAATGGTGCAAAGATCCTAGCCAGCACCTTTGGCAATGGCAACGGAGGAAATGTGCAGGTGACTGCCGACTCCATTACTCTGGATGGCATTACACCTGATGGTCAAGCTCCCACTGGGATTGCTAGCCAAGTTGCACCTACAGGTATTGGACGAGGAGGAGATATCACCATTGAGAGTGGTTCACTCACTATAACCAATGGTGCAGTGGTCAATTCCAGTACGTTTGGCAAGGGTAATGCGGGAAATGCAAGAGTCACAGCCAATTCTATTGCCCTGGATGGTTATGGTAATACATTCAATCGTCAAACTCCTAGTGGAATTTTTAGTCAAGTTGAAAGCACAGGCAGCGGACAAGGTGGGGATACAACCATTCAAACGGAGTCTCTCACCCTGACCAATGGTGCAGAGATCTCTACCAGCACATTAGGCAACGGCGATGGAGGGAATATGTGGGTGACTGCCAACTCCATTACCCTGGATGGCATTACCCCCAATGGTCAAGTTCGCAGCGGGCTTTTTAGTCAAGTTGTATCTACAGGCAATGGACAAGGTGGAGATATCACCATTAAGACTGATTCACTGGCTATAACCAATGGTGCAGCGGTTGATTCCAGCACGTTTGGCAAGGGTAATGCGGGAAGTGTAAGAGTCCTAGCCAATTCCATTGGTCTGGATGGCTATGGCAGTACATTCAATGGTCAACTTCGTAGTGGGATTCTTAATAGAGTGGAAATCACAGGCACTGGAAGTGGTGGCGATATCACCATTGATACTGGCTCCCTCACCGTAACAGATAGGGCAGTGGTCTCTGCCAGTACCTTTGGCAATGGCAATGGGGGAAATCTGCGGGTAACCGCCACCACTATTGCCATTGATGACGGCGGAATTGTTAGTCAAGTTACACCTGTCGGCAGCGGACGAGGTGGGGATATCTCTGTGGAGACTGACTCCCTCAATGTGACCAATGGAGCAGCAGTCAGTTCTAGCGCTTTTGGTAACGGCAGTGCTGGCAATCTCGATATCACTGCCCGAAATATTCAGTTAGATCGCGGCTTTATTACCGCTACATCAGTTTCCGGCAATGGAGCTAACATCAATCTAAATGTGGGCGATCTTTTGCTCCTGCGACGCGACAGCCAAATTTCAACCACGGCAGGAAGTGAGCAGTTTGGTGGCAATGGCGGCAATATCACCATCAATGCTCCCAAAGGCTTCATTGTTGGAGTCAAGTCTGAGAACAGCGACATTACTGCCAATGCGTTTACGGGCAGTGGCGGTCGGGTCAACATTACCGCCCAGGGAATTTATGGATTGCAGTTTCGTCAAAAGCTGACAGAGTTTAGCGATATTACTGCCAGTTCTACCTTTGGCGTGAGCGGAGTCGTGGCGATTAATACCTTGGGCATTGATCCCAGTCGGGGATTGCAGCAATTGCCAGGGGGCTTAGCCGATCCATCCAATCGGATTGATCAGAAATGTGCAGCGGGGAGTGGGTTTCGGCGGAGTTCATTTACGGTGACGGGGCGGGGTGGGTTGCCAGAGAATCCGCTGGAGCCATTACAGAGTGGTGAAGGCGTTGCTTCTTGGGTCGAAGTGAAAGCAGAGGGCAACGGGCAAAGAGCAGAAGGATACAGGGCAGGTGGAGAAGCGAGGGAAGGGAAAAATCCAATTGTCGAGGCAACTGGTTGGGTTGTTGACAAAGATGGGAGTGTTTTTCTGGTAGCAAAAGGTTCAATGACGGGACAAGGCTCTTGGCAGAGGTTGCCGACCTGTTTGCCTGATCAGTGAGGTGTGGCGATCTCACTTCTAGTGCGCTCACAGTGCAGGGCACAATTTCGTGGCAGTTTTGAGGCAGGTGAAAGGGTAGGGTGGAAAGAGGTGCGATCTTATGCAGTGAGAGGGAACCTACTTTCTCAAAAAGCTTTAGGCAGCCCTGCTTGCTTCAAAACAGCATTAGCAGTATGCCGCGATTTAATGGAACCATCCACAACAAATCGTTGCTCTGTGATGGGGCTGTACCAAATCTCATGGTCTCCTTTACCCTGTCGTTCAAAGTAGCAATCTGCCTCCAGCAACAGGTTTTTTAGCTGCGGAGTAAACGACCCACTCATCTAGAAAGCGACCTCGATCAACTCTTGGCGGTGACTCGTCAACTGGAACGAAATTGCCCCCATGCTAGGAGTTACAACCCGATTGAGCCGAATGAGTTCCGGAATTATCCCCCGAAGTTTCTGCATTAAAGCCTCAATCGTCTCAGCTTCGGTTGCCAGTCCTGGGACATCTTCACTCGTTGCCACCCAAACGGCAGCTTTTGCATCCCAGAATGCTTCTACCTTGTAGGTAATTTGTGCCATCGCCAAGTTCCTGGTTAATGAATGCTGACAGTCCTAGTCTAAGCTAGACGGGGTGAGAGTAAGAGAGTCGTCGATGGGTAGCCTGCAAAGGTCGGTATCAAGCCCGTCAATTTTTTGTGCAGATCGCTGTGTAGGATAAAGTATTGAGCGATCGCGCCCTTTCATCATTGCACCAGGTATCTCAAGCATGACGGCAGTTACTCCGAACCCCAAATCCGCTCCAGCCTTTTGTGAGGGAATTCAATATTTTGCTGAGTCCTATCCTGAATTCGATCGCTACGGGATTATGCCAGCGATTTTAGACGGCAAAACTGCCATTACTGCTCCAAATGATCCCTGTGCCGTCTATCAAACATTGCTTTATGCGGATGCGTTGCGCTACCTGACGCTACAAGTGACTGCCAGCAAAGCATCGGGGCACCCCGGCGGGTTTGCCAGCCAAGCAGAAGCTTACGCTGCCTTGGTCATGTTGGGACATAAGAACTTCGTCACAGAAGTCGGACATCACGCGCCTGGTTTCTACAGCGCCATGTTTTTAGATCGCTCACTGGAAGATATGGGGATTGAAACCGTGCAGCAATTGCGCGATCGCTACCGGGAGCGCCACGGATTACTCGGTCACCTATCCGGGCAAATTCCGGGTTTATTGGCTCCAGCAGGACCGCTCGGTCAGGGGCAGCACTTTGCAATGGCAGGTGCATTACTCCATCCCGATAAGCTGTTTCCGTTTACGGTGGGCGATGGCGGTTTGGGTGAACCCTACATTGTCAGTTCCATGGCACACTTCCATACTGCTTTTCCCCATGCCACCAATTTTTTGCCCGTGCTGGTGTGGAATGGTTTTTCCCAAGAGCATCACAGCATGGTGTCCACGCTATCGAGCGATCGCATGATGGACTATTGGGGCGGTAATGGATTTGAGCAAGTGGTGCTAGTGGATGCCAAAGAGTTTGACGATCAAAACCAATCGGGCGACTTTGTAGACAGCACCATCTTTTCCTTTAAACAGCGATTGGCGTTTACTCAAGCGGTATTGGAAGGCATGGCAAAAGCGGCAGAGTCCGCGCTAAACGGCACCCTGACAGTTTTCATTATTAAACAATTGAAAGGAGCCGGAGTTCATGCGCGGGGTGCCAAATCTCATAACCTTTATGCTCACCACACGTTAGAGAATCCTGACATTGTGAGTGCGTTAAAAACTCGTGCCCTGACCGCCGAAGCATGGGATTTGGTGCGAACCAACTGCGCTAGAGCCGGAGGCGGATCGGCTAGTAAAACCGTCGTAACCGAATTTGTGCGATCGCTGCCTGATCTCGGAACCCTTCCCCTAGAAGAATTTGCAGTGGGCGGCGACCCCAAAGTTTCCACAACTGCTATGGGCAAACTGGTAGGCTACGTGGGGCAAACCGATCCGAGCTACCTAGTGACCAACGCCGACGGCAACGAGGCTTCTGGCATTGCCAATATCAATCAGGCGCTCAAAATCATTCACCCCACGGCAGATCCGCTCTATAACCAAAACCCCATTGGACAAGTGTATGAACCACTGAGCGAAGACGCTTGTGCGGGTTTAGCAGCAGGCTTAGCTCTAATGGGTGCCCGCACGCTCTGGTGTTCCTACGAATCCTTTGCAATCAACGGCTTACCTATTTGGCAAACGGTGATCCAGGCAATGGCAGAACTGCGCCGCCCTACGCCATCCACGATTACCCTCTTTACCGCAGGAGCACTGGAGCAAGGGCGCAACGGCTGGACCCATCAACGTCCCGAAATCGAAGCTTACTTTGCTGCCATGATGCGAAATGGTAACGTGTTTCCCGTGTTTCCGCCCGATGCCAACAGCGTTCAGGTTTGCTATGACTGGAGTTTAACCACGCAGAATAAAGGGATTGTGATCACCGCGAGTAAATCCCCCTTGCCCATTCGCACCACGTTTGAGCAAACGCGACAAGCGCTGAAAGACGGCGCGATCGCCCTACACGACAGCCAAGGTAGCAAAACCATCGTGTTTGCCGTGATTGGCGACATGATTCTGAATCCCGTGTTTGAAGCGGCTAAACAGCTAGAGGCACAGGGCTTGGGTGTGCGGATTGTGGCGATCGTCAGTCCGCGTCGCCTCTATCGTCCTTCCGATGTGGCATGGGAACTGTGTTCTGAGCCAGATGATAGCTTTTTGGATGATGCCGGATTCGATCGCCTATTTGGTGGGGATGTCCTCATTGGCGTGATCGGCGGGGCAAGCGCCATGCTAGAACCCGTCCTGCTCCGTAGCACCGCCCCCCGCGATACCTTTGCCTGGAAACGCGGCGAAACCACCGCCAGCGCAGGCGAATTGATGGCACTCAACGGCATCACTCCAGACGCGCTAACCAAACGGGCAATTGAATTAATTTAAGTAGATGACGGGTGTCAGGTAGCGGGTGTCAGATGTTAGGATTCGGGTGAATCAGGTGTCGGGTGTTAGGTGTTAGAGGTACGGAGTTAGGAGTGCGGGGTTAGAAGTTCTGTTAGCACAGCGTTGACCTGAGAAACTTGAGTCAACCCTTTTGACTCTTCCCTCGTCCCTCTTGCCTCTTTCCTAACACCTCAACTATAGGGAACCTTCGCAATGGTCTTAAATAAGCTGCCTGCGTGGTCCCCTTTTTCGGCGAATCCTCCATCGAATGCTGTGAAAAAGGTTCCGCTCGGTTTAGTCATGGTTGTGCCCTTGTTAATTCAAGTGGTGGGAGCCGTCGTTGCAGTCGGCTTGCTGTCTTACCAAAATGGACAGAAAGCAGTGAAAGAAGTGGCGACCCAAGTTCGGAATGAATCTGGTAACCGAATCCATCAGCATCTAGATGATTATTTAGCAACTCCGTTCCAACTGAACCGCACCAATGCCGATGCGATCGAGTTAGGGGTGTTGAAACTGGGAAATTTTGAAACCGCCGGAAAGTATTTTTGGCGGCAGATGAACATATTTAATGTGGGCTATATCAGCTATGCCAATCCCAAGGGCGATTTTATTGGCGTGGAGCGGCTGGATAGCGGCGAACTGCTGATTAACGAGAAATCAGCGCAAACGAAGAATCAGCAATATACCTTTACCACGACACCCCAGGGCGATCGCGCCAAAATGATTAAAATCACTCCCAACTATAATCCTTTGACCGAAGGCTGGTATGTAGACGGCGTGAAAATCGGCAAACCCGCATGGAGTTCCATCTATAACTGGGACGATAAACCAGAGGTGATGTCTATTAGCGCCAACTATCCCCTATACGACAAAAACGATAAGTTGCTTGGGGTCATAGGCGTAGACCAAATTTTGACCCAAATTAGTGACTTTTTGGCAAGCATTCAAGTCAGCAAAACTGGAGAGACTTTTATTCTAGAACGCTCTGGAAAACTGGTTGCTGCTTCATCAAACACTGAAAAACCATTTCGTATCGTCAACGGTAAGGCAGTTCGCCTCAGTGCCACAGATAGCGCCGATCCGCTGATTCGCGACAGCACCTATTTTTTAATCAACACCTTTGGCAGCCTAAAACAAATCAACCAAACTAAAAAACTGGAATTTTATCGGCAAGATCAGCGCCAATTTTTACTCGTCATGCCCTGGAAAGACGACTATGGCTTGGATTTGTTGATTGTGGTCGTGGTGCCCGAAGCCGACTTTATGGGACAGATTAATGCGAATACGCGCAATACCTTGTTAGGGTGCGCGATCGCCCTCGCCCTCGCAACCCTATTTGGCATTCCCACCTCTCGCTGGATTGCCCACCAAATTTTGCAACTCAGCCGCGCCTCAGAAGCCCTCGCCAATGGGCAACTTCACCAAAATGTGCAGGCAAAAGGAATTACTGAACTCGAAACCTTGGCAACCTCGTTTAATCGCATGGCGCAACAGTTGCAGGAATCATTTGCCATCCTGGAACAGACCAACACAAGTTTAGAGCAACGAGTGCAAGAGCGTACTGCTTCCTTGACAAACGCAGAAGCCGAACTCAGAGCCTTGTTTGCCGCCATGACTGATTTAGTCGTTGTCTATGACCAAGATGGGCAGTTTCTGAAAATTGTATCCACCCATCCGACGCAACTCATTAGCCCCGTATCGGAGCAAATCGGCAAGACTGCCCACGATTTGATGCCAGATGCCCAAGCCGATAAAGTGATCCAAGGAATTCGGCAAGCCTTACAGAGCGGACAAGTAGTGAATGTGGAATACAGTGTGATTGTGGATAATCAAGCAGTGTGGTTCTCTGCGAATGTGTCGCCATTGTCTCAAGAGACGGTCATTTGGGTGGCGAGAGATATCAGCGAACAGAAATACAGAGAAGCAGAACGGCTGCAAGCAGAAGAAACACTCCGCCAGAGCGATCGCCAACTGCGTAAACAAAACCGCGTCTTACTCGAACTGGCAAAAAGCACGGTGCTAAACGAGGGCAATCTGGATGCTGCCCTACAACAAATTACCGAAGCGGCTACCCACACTTTAGGCATAGAACGTGCCAGCGTTTGGCGGTTTAATGATACCTATACCACGCTAAAATGCCTGGACTTATATCAGAGATCGCCCAACCAACACACTTTCGGCCCCCAACTTACAGCGGCTGATTTTCCCATCTACTTCAGCGCTTTAGAAGAAGAAGTCACGCTCACAGCCGATGACGTTCACACTGATCCTCGGACTCAAGAGTTTATTAGCACTTATTTCATCACAACCGGAGTCACGTCTCTGTTAGATACGCCCATCCGCTCTGGCGGTCAAACCATTGGAGTCATTTGCTTAGAACAGGTTGGCAAAGCCCATCACTGGACAGTAGAAGAACAAAGTTTTGCCCGTTCGATCGCCGATTTGATTGCACTAGGAGTTGCTGCCCAATCCCGTCGCCGCACCGAAGAAGCGCTTAATATTTCCCAAGAAAAGTTTGCCAAAGCCTTTCGTGCTTCTCCCGATTTCATCACCATCAGTTCCCTCAAAACTGGACACTTTATCGATGTGAACGAAAGTTTTTTAGAAATGTCTGGCTACACTCATGAAGAAGTATTGGGTCAAACTGTGTTTGATCTAGGGGCTTGGGCAAACCCCGACGATCGCACCCAGCTTCACCGCCTCATTGCCGAGCAAGCCGAGATCAAAGATTTAGAAATTCAACTTCGCAAAAAAAATGGCGACGTGATGACGGCTCTACTGTCTGCTGAAATTATTGAGCTAGAAGGCGAACCTTGTCTCCTTGCCGTGACCAAAGATATTACGGATCGCAAACGAGCAGAAGCCGCGATCGCTGAAAGCCAGAAAAAATATCGCGACCTGGTAGAATCCGCCAACACCATCATTTTACGCTGGAATACAGATGGATATATCACCTTCTTAAATCGCTATGGGCAAGAATTCTTTGGCTATACCGAACCGGAAATTTTAGGACAAAACATTATTGGCTCCCTCGTTCCGGCTCAAGCAGACTCTTGGGAAAACCTCAAACTTTGGATTGACGAACTGTGCCAAACCCCCGAACATTACCAAGATGCGGAATCTGAAAACTCTCGCAGCACGGGAGAAAAAGTTTGGGTCAAGTGGTCAATCAAAGCCATTTTGGATGATCACGGCGAAATTAATGAAATTTTGTCGATTGGGTTTGATATTAGCGATCGCAAGCGTGCCGAAGCCGCCCTCCAAGAAAAAGAACAATACCTCCGCTTGATTTTAGATAACATTCCCCAGCAGGTTTTTTGGAAAGATACCAATCTTGTCTTTTTAGGCTGTAATCAAAACTGGGCAGAAGCCGCCCAACTAGGCGACCCGAATGAAATCGTGGGCAAAACCGATTTTGACCTATTGCCCGATCCGGCGATCGCCGAGCAGTTTCGCACCCAAGATCGCCATATTATTGAAACCGATACGCCCAAACTTCACTTTATTGCCCCCAAAGTTAGAGCCGTGGACGGCAAAAAATCCTGGCTTGACATTAGCAAAATTCCGATTCACGATCCCTACCAAAACGTGATCGGCATTTTGGGCGTAATCGAAGATATTACGCTCCGTAAGCAAGCCGAAGAAGCCTTAGCAAGCGAACAAGAACGCTCTGAAAAACTGTTGCTGAATGTGTTGCCTCAAGCGATCGCCGATCAACTCAAGCAAAGTTTAGATCTCCTACAAGAACAAAATAGTAAAGCTTTGATTGCCGAAAGCTACGAAGAAGTAACGGTTCTGTTCGCAGATATTGTCAGCTTTACCAATTTGTCTGCTAACATTTCCGCTGCCGATTTAGTGGGATTGTTGAATCGGATTTTTTTAGTGTTTGATGATCTGTGCGAAAAACATGGCATTGAAAAAATCAAAACAATTGGGGATGCTTATTTGGCAGTGGGAGGTTTACCCAATCCGCGTACCGATCATGCTGAAGCGATCGCCAATATGGCATTAGACATTCAGCACGAAATTACCCAGTTTCGCACCTACGAAGGACAGGCGATCGCGGTTCGTATCGGCATTAATACAGGCTCCGTCATTGCGGGAGTCATTGGCAAAAAGAAATTCACCTATGACCTCTGGGGCGACACTGTTAATATTGCAAACCGCATGGAATCTCATGGTATTCCCGGCAGAATTCAAGTCACCGAAGCCACCTATCACCGCTTGAAAGACCAGTATCAATTTGAGCGACGGGGCACGATTGATGTAAAAGGCAAAGGTGAAATGGCGACCTATTGGTTGCTCCGAAAAAACAGTTAGTGGTGGGTAGCGCGGGGAATAAAAGCTTCTATCATGATTTTCATGGGTAGGGGTAGCGCCTTGTGCCTACCCTTGCTGGGATCAGGGCAACCACAAGGGATTGCCCCTACAAATTTTATATCTAGATTCAGCAACGCCGCAATTCTTAGCTCAGCGATCGCAAACGATTACGATAAGTGACGCTATCTAGCCCATCTCCATCACTGCTTGCTGGGTTAATCGCTTGCTGCAATCGATCAATGCGTTCAGATGTTGCAGGGTGGGTACTGAGAAACGTGGGTACTGAGCGTGACTGAAGAAGTTTGGACATAAAGTTAACCATGGCAGATTGGGCATACCCAGTTTTAGCTAAGGTCTGCAAGCCCATCGTATCCGCTGAATACTCATCTTGACGGCTATTGGGTCGGCGAAATGCTAGCTCAACTCCAATATTGACCGCTGTATTCCGGTCTAAGCCTGCTGCTCCAACTAGCCCACTGGCAACCGCCATCTTCCTCATTTGAGCCACGGAATGCCGTCCCGCAATGTGACCAATCTCATGTGCCAGCACACTCGCGAGTTCTGCCTCATTGCTTGCTAGGGTCAGTAGCCCCCGATTGATATAGACGAACCCGCCCATTGTGGCAAAGGCGTTAACCCCGCGATCGTCTACAACCTGAAAGCGGTAAGGAATATTAGGACGGGTACTAGATGCCGCCAGCCGTTGTCCAATTTGATCGACATACTGGTTGACTTGGGAGTTTTGCAGAATGCGAACTTGTCCTCGCGTTAACTGCTGATTAATTTGCTGCCCAATTTCAACCTCTTGACGATCAGATAAGCTAGACAGTTGAATCACCTGAATACCGCGCAAAATTAAATCGCCCCAAGAAATAGCTTGCGCTACCATCGGTTGTCCCACCGTTAGCATCAGCGAGATCGCGATCGAAATACCAAGGTATCCCCAGCGTCGTAACTGCCGAGAAAGCTGAGCATAATACCTGAGCATAGGTTGAACTCGATAAGGGATAAGTTAGCAATTGCATCAATATTTCCCAAAATGACTGGAAATTGATCTGCCAAAAATAGATACTGCCACTATTTTTTTGGTGACGTACCGACTCATTGAGAAGTTCCCCTCAACCGTGAAGCAATCTACAAATCAAATAAAAATTAACATAATCAAAGACAGTTGCAAAATGCGACAAACTTTTTGTCAATCGAATGGCAACTGTCTCAAACAAATATTTTGTAGGGGTGCTACAAGGAAAATCAATAGCTAGTTATAACGTCTTTTACGTCGAGCCATGATTGCCTTGCGTTTCTGTTTTTCAATGGGGGTTTCAAAATGCCGATGGGATCTCAAATCTGCCAAAATTCCTGCCTTAGAAACCTGGCGTTTAAATCTCCGCAGGGCAGAATCAATTCCTTCATTTTCGCCAAGAACTACTTGGGTCATTCGCGACAAACTCTCCAATTATATGAACGTCACTATGCTAATTTACCATCTCAATAAAATAGCTATTCAGCAATTTTGCAACATGCTCCAAGCTCTGTCAATTAGGCGTTTATTTCGATCGCCCCAGTTCAGCACTCTCTCAGAAAATGTAAAGGGTCAGAGAAAGCTGTAAGTTCGCCAGATCTCCAGCGGAGACGCTACACAAACGTCTTTTGTCCCTTGCCCTTTACTCTGTTAACTATTTTGATTGGCTGATTTAAATCGACCTGCCAAAAATCCTCGCTCTTTCAAGTGCTTGGTTTTGCGACCTGTGACTCGTTTACGCCACATTTTAAAGCTGGAAGGTTTCATCTCACGCCGCATCAAAGCAATCACTTGCTTTTCCTGTAAACCAAACTGAAGCGCGATCGCCTCAAAGGTAGTGCGGTCTTCCCATGCCATTTCCAGTACGCGATCGATGGTTTCAGAACCCAACTCGGGCAATTCCATGGGCGTTATCTATCCAATCCGACTACAGTAGCAACTTCACGAGGATGTTCTACGGTGAACTGGTAAGTGACTTCTTGAGTAGCTTTGGGTTTCAGCAGTAGCACCCATTCTAACTTTCCCAATTCACCCAGTTCGATTGGGGGACTGCTGCGGGTTAAGCGAACTTTGATGCGTTCATTGCGGCTAACAGGCAGTTGTTCGGTGAGTTGTAAAATTGAATCTTGGTCGCGCAAGTTAGTCACCCCCACGCGATAGGCGTAAGTGATCAGGCGTTTGTCTTGCATAAAGCGTTTGTCTACTTTGCGTTCAATTAACTCCCGTTCTAGCTTCAGTCCTTCATCAATACCGAGGTTCAGCTTGAATTCCTGACCGGGCGATACATTGTTGAGCGGCGTGGTGCCAACAAACATATCATCACGAAAGATGTTCGCCTGACCGGGAAGCAAGGTTACCCCCTGTTCAGGATTGGTGACTACGGCTTGCAGGTAGGCAAAACTGACCAGCTTGGGAATGGCGATGTACTCCATTTGGCAGGGATACTGATCGCTAAAAATGGTGATTTTGTGGGGAGAGCGATCGCCCGGAATGTTGTTATTTCCATCAATCTGAAAAGTGACAATACCGCCATCGCTGCTCGTTGTGGCTGCTACTACGGTTGCTGCATAGCTTGAAGGAGCGGCAACCGTAGTAGCAGCATCCTCAAGGTAGTCGGAGCCGCCAAAATCGCCATACAATTCTTCAAGGTCATCCAATTCTGCACCAGCACTCTTCGCTCTTGCTCGTTGCATCATGGGTGCAGCAGCAGGCATCGGCGGCAGGGAAATATCCACATACCACGGATCGAGTTTGGGTGGCAGAGTGCCCAAACCAGGTTTGGCGGTGGATAGAATTAGGGCGACTTCTGACCAATCTTCGCCTGTGTTTTGAGTCACTTCTGCCAGGTAATCCAGTTGCAGCAGTTTAGTTTGGGTATTCACGCGCAAGTCATAAAGCGGTTGCCAACTGGCGCGATCGACGGTGTAGGAAACTTCTAAATCAAACTCACCTGCAACCGTGGGTAAAATGTTGACAACAACGCTGTAGCTTTCTTTCGGGCGAGGCGTTTTGATCTGCTGAAGCTGCTGTTGTAGGGCTTTCAACTGCTTATCGAGTTCTCGTAGGGCTTGATTTTGCTGAGCGATCGCCCCTGCCAAATCGCGATGCTGCTGCCCCACAAACTCCAGCAGTTCAGCAGTTTGGGCTAAGTTGACTCGCTGCTCTGCCAAGCCACGAGAAAAGCGATCGACAGATTTTTCACTTAAGCTTTGAATAAAATTACGGCGTAATTCTAGCGCTGCCAACCCATCTTGCAGAGTGCGGCGCTGGTCTTCTAACTGTTGGATTTGGGCAGTTAGTTGAGCCACGCGATCGCCAATCGGCTCAGTGGCATAAGTACGTTCAGTTTTTACACCCAATAGTCGCACTGCAACCGTTCCCGTTCCTTTCACCCTCACCGATTCAGGTTTCAAGGTGATCGGCAGGTTGGTGAGCGTTAGCGATCGCTCTTGCCCAGTAAGCGAAACAATACCGCGTCTAGTGACCCATGCTTGATCGGTGTACACTGTGACGATTGCGATCGCGGTATCTACAGTTTGGTTTGCGGGTGATGACTGTCCACTATCCATTTCGGTGCCTTCCCAATAGTCAACGCTAGCTAATACTAGGGTGAGGGCTATTAGGATAGTCGCACATCGCGTAAACTTATTTAATTCTTATTCCTGAGCGTCTTACTGCATTACCGCGCTCCGCGATCGCGCTCCAAGTCATAAATCACTTTTTCAGCGTACCAATTCGGACTTTCTCCTGGATGTCTCAGGCTGGCTTGGGTGAAGAGCCGCTGGGCAGCCGCTTGATCCTCGTGCAGCAACAGCAGCAGTTGGCGTTGCAGCGAACGACTCGCCCGGTTGAGACTGACACCCTGGAAAGGCTGAAGCGATGGATTGGCAGCGGAACGGTGGGCAGATGGCGAACGTTGGCGATCTGCGGTCGCCTTCACTCCCAAGCAAAGCGCCACACCGCCACCCATCGCGATCGCAAACATCGCACCCGGATTCACATCAGATGGTTCTGCATTTATTCCTGTATTGGCCGAAGGGGCATCCAGCTGCATCGTTCGTGATTCAAACGAGGTTGGTACTGCAACCGAAGCCGCAAGAATGCTACCCGCGATTCCCATAGGGATCGTTGCACGAATCGCGCTTACGGAGAGAGACACTTTTGCGACTGGCTTAGAAAATACATCAAGACGAAACATGATTGATTGCCAAACTCAATGAATAGAGGTTCAACTTCTTAATTGTGATCGGTTACCATGACAATTTTGTGACAAAGAAGCTACTTCAGGCGTTAAATGCCCAACAGTTTGGTAATCAGCGGTAGTAGCTTGCTGCAAGCATCGGCAAGTTTGGCAGTGTCGGGCAAAAACGAAATGGCTCCTTTCAAAAAAGTGATTGCCTGAGTACCCAAACCCTTTTTCTCTGGCTGGTCAGGATTCTGGGCAACTTCCGCCAACAACTTCACCTGCTCTAATGCCGACTCTTTGCCTTTGGTGGGCAAGTCAGTATCGGTTTCGATCGCCTGCTGAAGTTGGGTCAACAGTTCTTTCAAGTTTGGCTGATCCGGGAAAGCTAGTCGTCGATCGGGTAATTGACTAATGGCATTAGTCACAGAGCCGCTGATGCTGCCTAAATTGATAGTTGAGCCACTCACATCGCCGCCAATATTCACAATTTGGCTGCTGTCATTGCTGTTGTTCATGGTTTTTGCCTCCGCGATCGCCTGTACATTAATCGGTTGCTTTGCCTTTAACTTAATCACTTCCCACATATTGCCATTTTGCTCACGATAGATGGCAATTTCACTCTCTTTTGCTTGTAATGTTGACCGATAGTAAGCTTCTAGTCTTTTAAGTTTTAGCTCATAACTCTAAATAATCTTGCTGTAGATTTTTTCCTTATTTGTATCAGGAGGTACGCTGACACGAATCACTACCACCCCATCCCCTTTGTTTTGGATGCTTTGAATTTCTAACGGTATATCTTCGTTTTCCACCTGCACTTGCTTAAATGCTGACACAAACGCTTTCCAATCAATACCATTGCGAAAAATCAAATCCACCGTGCTGAGGACTTCCTGAAACAGCTTGGTGAATTCTCCCGGAGCAAAATAGCCACTGCTGGGACGGCGTTCTTGCTGATTTCGCAACAGATAAACATACTGGCAATCGACATTATCAAGTTTAGTATTGTGGTCAACATTCCAGGCTTCGAGGCAAGCTCCAGTGAGAGTTGCTCCGGTGAAATCAGTGTCGAGTACTAGCGATTCGAGTAGATTGGCATTCTTTAAGTTGGCATGGCGCAAGTCAGCGCAAGTCAGGTCTGCCCAGATCATATTTGCTTGCTCTAAGTTGACACCATTTAGGTTTGCAGTGCGGAGGTTAGCATCAATATAAGATTTCTTGTAACCGTTGCGGGTGACTAGTAACTCACGCACGGAAGGGTTTGTCAGTATGGAATTACCGAGTCGGGCGCGATCTAGTTTTTGGGCATCTTTCCAGCACACATGCTCTAGCAAAGTTTGTTGTTCGCTGTAATTAAAATTTGTGCTTTTAAGAGTCGCTCCAGTGAAGTTAGCATTTATGAGATTAGAACCACAGAATTTTGTGCCAGCACTAGCAGCAAAGTTTATTCCAGGGCACTGCTGAATGCAGACATGATTTTCATTGGTAGGGGTAGCGCCTTGTGCCTACCCTTGCTGGGATAAGGGCAACCACAAGGGCTTGCCCCTACGAATTTCATATCTAGATTCAGCAACGCCCTACGAATTTCGGCGTTGCTGAATCTAGATATGAATCGTTAGGGAACTGGAACATCGCCGAATTTGAGGTAGTGAAGTAGCAAGCGAATTGAATGCTTCAGCAGTGTCACGGATTTAGAATAACAGAGAGTTTTCCGATGCAGTCGCGCTAAATAATTGCGTAACCGGGTGTTCTCCCCTTCCACTCTGGTCATGTAGGTCTTGCTGACAATCTGATCGCCATCGGGAATAAAGCAGGGATAGACTGACCAGCCGTCAGTGACGTAGAAATAGCACTGCCATGTTCTGACGGTCGCCCATAATGGAGTAAAAGTCTTGGCGCGTCTCCTAATACCCAGCCTAAGATCCCCTGCTTGAAGAGGTCAACCGCTGTCCACAGCCAGAACTTGTTTTTTTGAGCGGACAAAGGTTTCTAGCTCGTCGAGTTCTCCTATCTCTGGAGTCGTTTCTGGGTCGTAAGCATCTGGTAACCGTTCTCCCACTTGCTTCACCCATCGACACCGATGTGATTTTGCTTACCTCGCATCTTACTGTTCTTACGGATATGACTAGAATCACACTTCAGGACATTGCATTAGGTTTAGCCTCAATTCATGGCTCCATTATGCAACGCCGTTTTTACAATCAGAGTGCTAATGTCAGTAACAGTTTGCATACTAGCTTTCACAGGGAGCAGAGTACTAATTCTTACAGATGTAGCATAGTCGAAGATAGAAAATGCGCTGGATTACCCAGGAGAAATTGGGTCGGTAAAGAGAGCTAATAGCGATCGCTATCAAGTTGTGAGTGTTCTCAAACGGTTAGTGTAATTGTGCGATGCTTAACTGCAAGGTTTTTCTTTGGTGGGTCAACGGTTTGATGCTGCGTCAATTTGGGCGATCGCCCCTTAAATTCCTTAAATTTCTGCTTTTATTCTGCCTCTGCTGCGGGTTGGCGCTTGGCTGTAATCGCTCGACTTCTGCACCTAGTGCTGCGAATCAAACGGGGCGAATTGTGCTAGGCACCACTGCCTCAGTCAGCACGATTGATCCAGCGGATGCTTACGGAATTTTTGCGGGAAACTTGCTATATAACTTGGGCGATCGCCTCTATGGCTACAAACTTGGCACCACTGAACTAGAACCTCAACTGGCGATCGCATTGCCCACGATTAGCAGCGATGGATTAACTTACACCATTCCGCTAAGAACCGGAGTTGTGTTTCACGACGGCAGCCCGTTTAACGCGGAGGCGATGGCATTTTCGCTCAATCGCTTTATTCAAAACAGCGGATCTCCTGCATTTCTGCTGTCGGATTTGGTCAAATCTGTCAAAGCCACGGCAACGAATGAGCTAACGATTCAACTCACTAAACCTTTTGCGGCGTTTCCGGCACTGCTGGCGTTTTCCGGCGTGTGTGCCGTTTCGCCCAAAGCCTATGAAATTAAGAAAGGCTCTTTTCAATCGGAAACGTTTGTCGGCACGGGTGCTTACAAACTGGTCAGGTATGGCACGGATCAAATGCGGCTAGATGCCTTTGAGCAATATTGGGGCAAAAAACCGCAAAACACAGGTATCGACATTCAGTTTTTCTCCAGTCCTGCTAACTTGTTTAATGCCTTTCGGACGGGGTCGGTGGATGTAGCCTACCAAAATCTGGCGGTCGGTCAAATTCGCACCTTGCAAACTGGAGCCGCGACCCACGGCTGGCAGGTAGTGGAAAAGTCGGGTAGCGGGATTAATTACCTGACGTTGAACCTGCGATCGCCGCCGTTGGATAAGCTGGAAGTGCGGCAGGCGATCGCCGCCATCATGGATCGTCCCCTGGTGGAAGATCGGGTGTTTCAAGGACAAATTGAGCCGCTCTATAGTTTGATTCCGACGACATTGGAAGTGCAAAAGCCAGTGTTTGAGGCATTTGGCGATCGCAATGTTGCTAAAGCCACGGAACTATTAACCCAAGCTGGATACTCCAAGACGAACCCGCTGAAGCTGGAGTTTTGGTATCGCTCGAACCTGGTGAATGACCAACTGGCGGTGACGACGCTGAGGGCGATCGCTCACAAAAAGCTGGGTGATCTAATGCAAATTGACCTGAAAAGCGTGGAATCTACCACCGCCTACAAAAACTTGGATAAAGGCGCATACCCAATCTTTTTGCTAGATTGGTCGCCCGACTTTCTCGATCCTGACAACTACATTCAGCCGTTTATGGAATGCACTAAAGGGTCGGCTAACACAGGCTGCGAAGATGGATCGAGCTTTTTGCAAGGCTCGTTTTATTACAGCGATCGCGTCAACCAACTGATCAACCAAAGCCGCCGAGAACAAAATCCTGCGAACCGCAAACAGCAATTTGCAGACTTGCAAAACCAGTTAGCTCAAGACGTGCCGTTCATTCCCCTATGGCAAAACAAAGACTACCTGTTTGCCCAAAAAACGATCCGAGGAGCCACCCTGGAAGCCACCCAAAAAGTCCCCTTCTCCACCCTGCGGAAGTCTTAAGCTAATGTGCATTTAAGTTGCAATATGCATATTTCCCTTATTCTTTATCTTACGATTCCATCTAATGATTAACTCGCCTTGATTTAGTAGTCTTTCTAGCAATTCTTTCAATTCATCTACTAACTTAAATAGTCGATGAGCAATATGCAGGGCTATTTCATTCTAGATAAGGGCTTGGTAGAGTAATGTAAGCCAACCCTTGAAACAGTTCTACCACAATGTCAACTCTTGCAATTGTTGAAGCATTTGCAGGCTTACCTGACCCGCGTCGCACAGCAGCACAACGCCACGAGCAGGCTCTGTGCCTTGCCTTATTTACCTTGGCAGTCGCTGCCGGAAATCGCGGGTTTTTGGCAATCGGCGATTGGTTGAAAGCATACCAGCATGAGTTGATTGCCCTATTTTGCCCATCCAAAGGTTGGTTACCGTCCTACAGCACGATTCGACGGGTCTTGTTGAACTTGGACTACCATA
This sequence comes from Sivoneniella epilithica UHCC 1019, assembly GCF_040830845.1. Lineage (NCBI taxonomy): Bacteria > Bacillati > Cyanobacteriota > Cyanophyceae > Leptolyngbyales > Leptolyngbyaceae > Sivoneniella > Sivoneniella epilithica. The sequence goes on along the minus strand of NZ_JBFPDP010000039.1, from coordinate 34,909 downwards.
ACTATTCCTGCCTTGCTCATTTTTTTGACATTGCGCCGTTGCCTGGAGAAACGATTGCCACCGATGGCAAGGTCTGTGCGGGTCTTATGAAGCAATGAGTCATGACCCAGCAGTAAATTCCCATCCGGCAATTATGCTCGTCAGTGCCTACATTGTTGAACGAGGATTGATTCTTGAACCCTATGAGGTGGAGTCAAAAACCAACGAAATCACAGCATTACCTGTGTTTATTCAATTGTCGAGAGCCAAAATGATTACTTGGGCGCACTTAAAGGAAATCAATCAGGTTTACTCGATGTGGTGCAAGTCCACTTTCAAGCCCAACAAACGGTACAGCAAATCAACAAAGGGCACGGTCGGATTGAGAAACGCACCATTAGCCAGTCATAACCTCGACCAGATTCCAGAATCTTCGGGCTTACAAACCCTGATTCAAGTTCAGTTTGAACGGCAGGTGCACCGAGCCAGGATCATTGAAGTGTCTATCGAAACCCGCTACTACATTGCTTCTTTCATCGAACCAGCGCAAGCGTTTGCTGACCGGATTCGAGCATATTGGGGCGTTGAACACAAGGTGCATTATGTTCGAGATGTCACTCAAGGAGAAGATGCTTCTCGCATTCGGACTCCGCCCTTAGTACAAAACTGGGCTTTGGCTCGTCATCTCGCACTCAACCTTTTTCGGCACAATGGCTTTGATAACATGGTTCAAGCCCAAAGACTTGCAGCATTCGGTCTCAGCACACTTCTAACCCTATTTAGAATGAAATAGCCCTGGTATCCAAGTGATATTGAACTAATCTCTTGCATCTGCAAACTGATAAGTCAGCGCACGCGATCGCCACCACTTTTAAGCGTATATTCAAATTCTGATCCTTCTGCAAGTTAGACTCTGCAACACTATGACAGATTTATGACAGATTGAGGAAATCATTTAAGTAAACTGCTACAGCCATCGCCGATTGGTTTGGGCGTTTAGGCGCTCTTGAGAGGATTAAAGACATTGCCCTCAAAAATCGCACGTCATCGCAAATTGGCTCCGCTGATGACCTTGTTATACTGCTGAGTTCTTTGTGAGAGCGCAGTTATTAAGAGTATCTGCGTGAAACAATGGCTAAGTAAGCGGTAGTCTTTGATCTCAATGGGGTTGGGAGGATGGTTGGTGGAGTGCGATCGCCCTTGAATTTGAGCCAGAACGATCGCCTGTTAGCGCTCTCAAATAGATGGGCATCCTAACAAGGAACATTCTGCTAGACAGAATCCTTTTCACACCAGAAGCCACCGCCATGCCTCTTCCAGCCAAACCTAAGCGCAAACTTTCCCTGCGATCGCTCCTGATTGTCCCATTTGTCCTCCAAATCTTCGCCGCCGTTGGACTGACCGGATATATTTCCCTGCGGAACGGGCAGAAAGCAGTCAATGATGTTGCCAGTCAGTTACGTCACGAGATGAGCGATCGACTCAACCTGCAAGTTCTGAACTATTTAAAAGAACCTTATATTGCCGGACAAGTGATCGTAGCTGCGGCTCAAGAGGGTCAGCTTGATGTAACAGATTTCACCAAACTGGAGCGAACATTGTGGCGGTTAGTCAGCCAAAATACGGTCGAAGACATGCAAATTGGTTTGTCTGACGGTACAAGTATCGCCGTAGAGGATACACTCGACGACGGCATCGTTTCCCGGATCAGTAACAAAGCGCGTCTACCTCAGCGCCTATTCTACCAACTTGATGATCAAGGGAAACGGATCGCGCTGCTCAAAACTCAGGCAAAGTTTGACCCCCGACCCCGACCCTGGTATCAGGTTGTACAAAAAGCCAGAAAACCAGCCTGGACATCTCAGCCCTACTTCGGCAGTTCGTCTAAGACGGCTTCAATGTCCTTGTCCCAGCCGATCTACAAGAACGATGGAACATTACTGGGTGTGCAAAAAAGCACCTTTCGGATTGTCAAGATTCATCGGTTTCTGAGCGAGTTGAAGGTGGGTCAAACAGGGCAAACGTTTATTATTGATCGATCGGGCAACCTGATTGCCAGTTCAACCATCAAACAGCCTTACATTCTGGATTTTAAAAACGAAGAGTTGCAACAAATTCCTGCCGTCAAGGCTGAAAGTTCTGTAATTCGTACTACGGCGCAAGCCATCCTTGATCGGTTTGGTAACTTTAATGCCATTCAGCAAAGTCAACAGCTTGATTTTATGCTGGACAATCAGCGGCAGTTCGTTCAAGTTTCAGCCATTCAAGACGAACAAGGTATTAACTGGTTGAGCGTCGTTGTTGTGCCCGAATCAGATTTTATGGCACAAATCAATGCCAATACTCGCAGCACAATTTTGCTGTGCTTAGGTGCTCTGGCAGCGACAACAGCACTAGGTTTTTTGACTTCGCGCTGGATTACCAAACCGATTTTGCAACTCCAAAAAGCGAGTCAGGCGATTAGCTCCGGACACCTCGATCAAACAGTTCAGGTGCAAGGGATCTATGAATTAGAATCGCTGGCAGATTCCTTTAACCAGATGGCGGGTCAACTCAAAACCTCTTTTGTCGAACTGGAAACCCGGGTTGAGGAACGCACCGCCGAACTGCAAGCAGCAAAACTGGTAGCCGATCGCGCGAACCAAGCAAAAAGCGAGTTTCTCGCTAACATGAGTCATGAACTCCGCACTCCCCTCAACGGCATTCTGGGCTATGCTCAAATCCTTAACCGCTCCAAAGCGTTGCCAATCAAAGAACGGCATGGGGTAGAAATCATTTATCAGTGTGGTTCTCATTTGCTAACGCTGATCAACGATGTGCTGGACTTGTCTAAAATTGAAGCCCGCAAACTAGAACTCGCACCGAAAGCAATTCACTTTCCCTCCTTCCTCCAGGGGGTCGCGGAAATCTGCCGCATTCGTGCTGACCAACAAGGCATTGACTTCGTTTACGATCCTGATCCGCAGTTGCCGCAAGGAATTTTTGCCGATGAAAAACGGCTGCGTCAGGTCTTACTCAATTTGTTAGGAAATGCGATCAAATTCACCGACAACGGTGCTGTGACGCTCAAGGTTGCCGTGACAAAGCCTGCCAATTTGTCCAGTCGGATCAAATTTCAAGTCGAAGATACGGGCGTTGGCATTGCGCCTGACCAATTGGATAAAATCTTTCAGGCGTTTGAACAAGTGGGCGATCGCAAGCGCCAAGCTGAGGGTACAGGTTTAGGACTGGCAATCAGCCAACGAATTGTCCAACTGATGAACGGACAAATCCAGGTGAAGAGCCAACCTGGAGTCGGCAGTGACTTCTGGTTTGAGGTAGAACTCCCGATCGCCACTGATTGGGCACAGCAAAACTCCATCACGACTGGAAAACAAATTATTGGCTATGCAGGACAACGACGCAGCATTCTGGTAGTAGACGATCGCTGGGAAAACCGAGCCGTTCTTGTCAACTTGCTAGAGCCACTGGGATTTCAACTGGTTGAAGCCGAAAATGGACAAGCAGGGTTGGAAAAAATCCGCCAGTCTCAACCTGACTTAGTGATTACAGACTTGGCGATGCCTGTCATGGATGGCTTTGAACTCCTCAAACAAATCCGCAGTAGCAATGATTTGCAACACCAGAAGATCATTGTCTCCTCAGCGTCAGTGGCACAAATTGATCGACAGATGAGCTTAGATGCAGGGGGCAATGATTTCCTAGCAAAGCCAGTGGAAATCAGTGAATTATTTAACCTCTTAGCTGCTCATTTGGCATTGAAGTGGAACTACGAGACAGCCTCAAACGATTCTCAGCCATCCACGACCACAACTGGATTGCAGAACCCAGAGGCGATTATTCTTCCTGACCCTCTAGCGTTAAAGACGTTATTGGAACTGGCACAGCAAGGCAACTTAAAACGGCTCCGAGAATACACAGAGCAGATTGCTGACGCTAACTCTCGCTACGCTGATTTTGCCGCCCAAATTCTTCAGCTTGCTAGGCAATTTAAAGTCGAAGAGATTGAAGCGTTGTTGAAACAGTATCTGACACAGGAGAAAGCCGATGTCTAATTCGGAATTAATTCTGGTGGTGGATGATACTCCTGCGAACTTAGAAGTGGTGTGTGAAATCTTAGGAGATGCAGGGTACGAGGTCGCAACTGCGATCAACGGCGATCGCGCCCTGAAGCGAGTCCAAGCCCACCCTCCCGATCTAATCTTGCTTGATGTCCAAATGCCAGGAATTGATGGCTTTGAAACCTGCCAATGTCTCAAGGCAGATCCTACAACAGCCAGTATTCCTGTCATTTTTATGACCGCTCTCTCTGATGCCGATAGTAAGGAGAAAGGATTTGTCTTGGGTGCTGTGGACTACATCACCAAGCCCTTTCAAGAGAAGGAGATGCTAAGACGGGTGAAAACTCATTTGCAGTTACGGCAATTAACTAAAAATCTAGAACAACGTGTCGCTGAGCAAACGGCTGATTTAGAATCAGCATTCACACAACTGCAACACTCTCAGCTTCAGTTAGTCCACCGCGAAAAGATGTCTGCTTTGGGCAATTTAGTGGCGGGTGTCGCGCACGAGATTAATAACCCGCTTGGCTTTATTGCTGGCAATTTGAAACCCGCTCAGGACTACATTAAAGACCTGTTTCGACTGATTGATCTCTACCAAAAAGAACTCTCTCATCCGAGTCTCACAATCCAGTCATGCGTGGAGGAAATGGACTTAGAATACTTACGAGCGGATTTACCCAAGTTGATCGATTCGATGCAACAAGGAGTCGATCGCATCCGCACCATCAGCACCAGTTTAAGAACCTTCTCGCGTTCTGATTGCGATCGCCCCATTCTTTGCAACATCCACGATGGCATTGACAGCACAATCTTGATTCTCAAGCACCGCCTCAAAGCCAACGAATCTCGCCCAGAAATTGCAGTTATCACAAACTATGGGGATCTGCCACCGATAGAATGCTTCGCCGGACAGTTGAATCAGGTCTTTATGAATTTGCTGGCAAATGCGATTGATGCGCTGGAAGATTCCAATGAAGGATGCCGCTTTGCAGACATTCAAGCCAATTCCAATCAAATCATCATCAAGACAGAATTATCTGAGGATCGGCAGCAGTGTATGGTCCGAATTCAAGATAACGGGATTGGCATGACGGATGCGGTGAGGCACAAAATCTTTGAGCATCTGTTTACTACCAAAGGCGTAGGTCAGGGGACAGGGCTAGGACTGGCGATCGCTCGTCAAATCATCGTTGAGAAGCACTTTGGAACGGTAGAAGTAAACTCAATTTTAGGTCAAGGTACAGAATTTATAATTTCAATTCCGGTGCGGGCGATCGCTGTAAAAAACAGTCAGGGAGCGATCTGCGTTGGCGCAGCATAACACTGATTATGGTGCTGCTGATTGTTCATGCCGCATTTGACTTGAAGCTAGGACTTTCGATTTGATTTTTTCAATTTAACTTTTTAGATGGGCACTCTAACGAGAACCTCAAGGGTTGGCTTGAGGTTTTTTGTTGAGATCAGGGTGCGTTCATGGGTTCTGTCACTACAATTATTTGGTGTTTGGCATACATTTTAGGATTACTTGCTACAGCGCATCCTTGGGGCGGATGGATGCTGTTGATCGGGGCAATGGGCATCGGGTTGACGATTCGGCGAGTCTGGAGAGGCGCACCCAAATTTCCGGTGTGGCTGGTGGCAGGGGCGATCGCTTTTGCTGCAACGTTTTACTTTCAAGCCCGGATTCCTTATCCAGCGGCAAATGATATTAGTCGATTGGTTACGTCCGAAAGCTCATCCTTAAACGTATTGGTGGAAGGACGAGTCAACAGCTTGCCCCGTCTTACCCGCAGCCAAAAAGCGCAGTTTTGGTTAGAAGCAAAACGGATCGCCCCGATTGGCGAAGGCAAACCCCTTAGCGGCAAGCTTTATGTCACAGTGCCGCCTGATCAGGCAAAAGACCTGCATCCGGGGCAAATCGTCGGCGTAGATGGGGCGCTCTACCTACCCAAACCCGCTACGAATCCTGGTGGCTTTGACTTTAAGAATTATTTGCAGCAAGAGGGCAGTTTTGCAGGATTGCGCGGAACCCAGGTGAGTGTGTTGAAACCTTCAACGGGCTGGGGTTGGTGGCAAGTGCAGCAACGAATTGTGCGATCGCAACTGTTAGGGGCTGGCACTCCTGAAGGCGCACTGATTAGCTCAATGGTCTTGGGCAGTAAAGCCGTTGATTTGCCCTTCGACATTAAGGATACATTTGTGCGCGTCGGTCTTGCCCATGCGCTAGCGGCTTCTGGGTTTCAAACTTCGTTGATTTTGGGCGTAGTCTTGGCGTTAACCCGCCGCTGGTCTGAACGAGTACAGTTTTTGGCAGGCACGATTTCCCTTGTCAGTTTCGTCGGTCTAGCGGGATTGCAGCCTGCGGTGTTACGGGCAGCAATCATGGGGTTTGGTGGTTTAGTTGCCCTGCTACTGGGGCGTAAAGTGAAGCCGCTGGGTTCCATGCTGGTGACGGCGACTCTGTTACTGGTGATCAATCCGCAATGGATTTTTAATTTGGGTTTTCAACTCAGCTTTCTTGCCACAATGGGACTGTTGATTACAGTGCCACCATTGACGAAAAAATTGGATTGGCTGCCCAGCGCGATCGCCCCTCTCATCGCCGTTCCCATTGCTGCCTATGGGTGGACTTTGCCACTCCAACTTGGGGCATTTGGCGTACTGTCTCCCTACAGCATTCCAGCAAATATTCTCACATCGCCGTTTATTTCGCTAATCAGCTTGGGCGGCATGGCGAGTGCTCTGGCATCGCTGCTCTGGTCACCCGCCGGAAGTGCGCTGGCATGGCTGTTGAAATATCCTACTCAGGGACTGATTGCGATCGTTCATGGGTTTGCTCAGCTTCCCGGAAATGGGTTCGCAGTCGGCACAATTTCGGTGCTGACAGTGATTGGGCTATATGTGCTATTGGGCTTGGTAACGGTGCATCCTTTTTGGCAACGGCGCTGGTGGATCGCACTGATGTTGGGAATTGTCGTAACGTTAATTCCTCTGATAGCGGGAGCCAATCTGACACAGGTGAATGTGTTGGCAACCGATCGCGACCCGGTGATGGTGATTCGAGATCGCGGTCGAGTGGTGATTGTCAACAGCAATGATGAAAAAACCGTGCAGTTTACGCTACTGCCGTTTCTGCAAAAAATGGGCGTGAACCAAATTCACCTGGCGATCGCGATGAATGCCACGGCTCCGATGGACGGCTGGCAAGCACTGGTCGAAAAAATTCCCATCAAAACGCTGGTAGCATCCTCTAACCTGCCGCCCAGTCATAACACGCCATCCAAAATACTGCCGTTCAATCAAGGAGTACAACTTGGCACCATGCAGGTACGGTTACTTCAAGCAAAGCCGGGTTTAGTTGCTCAAATGACACTCGGTAAGCAAACTTGGCTCTGGCTGGGAAATTTGAATTTTAACCAACAGGAAGCTCTGCTTCAAACCACGATTCCTCCTGCCCAAGTGATGCTCTGGTCAAGCGCGTCGCTCAGCCCAAAGTTGATCGAAAAAGTGCGCCCCAAAACCGCGATCGCCACTGGCAAAGGCGTAAACCCCGAAACCATTGCCTACCTCAAACAGCAAAACATTTCTCTCTATCAAACCCAGCAAGACGGCGGCATCCAATGGACACCCACTAGCGGCTTTGATACAACTTTAGACTCTAATGCACCGTCTTTATAACCATCGGTTAAGTTTGATATGACCTGTAAAAGTGAACGAAAAAATGTAGGCGATGAGGTGGTTAGATGGCTCCGCGCAGTTCTTTGGCACTCGTCCTTCAAGTTTGTCAATGAGTGCAAAATCATCCAAAAAGTAATTGGAAGTGCCTAGGGGCATTTGCCAAAGGGCGTATCATAACTTTATTTCCTTTGTGGTTTCTTTCCTGGTGCTTGGGCATTCTTACTGAATAGAAACCTAAGCAGGCATGGCAGGAAACTGAACCAATGGATTTCTCTCGACCGGGGCAAGCAAAGCAAATTTGGCAGCAGCTTCAGATTGAACAATACTGGGAGCATCACGATCGCCCTTCAGGTCAGCGATTCTTGGGCAGTATTCAGATATCGAAGCAAGACTCAGATCAATTGTTAGATATTACTGCTCGAAACTTAAGTTGTGTCGAGCCCCTGACATTTGATCGCTTGTCCGATCTGTTTGATACCCATGACTCACAAAGATATTGGATTAGAATTATCACGCTGGCATTGTCAGAATATGCGTACTATAACGAAGGTGATGCTGGATTTTGGCAAGGAGTATGCGATCGCCTTAATTTACCAAGGACTCAGGGCGTTCAAAGTGCGTTTAGATCTGTTCTTGATCAAGGATTTCAGCTTTGGGGATTGGTAACAACCCAACAGCGTAATCACTATGTTTCGACGCTGTGGCTACAAAGTGGAATTCCCCAGCAAAATCTAAGGCATTTTGCACAATTATTAGAAGAACTTTCTGGGCAGTATGACTGGTGGGATATTGCTCATGCTGACCCAGAAGATTTATCTCAATTGCTGTATGAGTTGTGCCAGGAGTATCACCCTCAATGGGGAAAATTGATCACGTTTCTTAGAAGTAGTTGTAAGGACGATGATGAGGAAGCGGCACCAATTGCAGGAGAACTCCTTCAGGGACTTGCAATCGTTGCTCAAGCACTAGAAAGACAAGGATTGCAGTCAACAGTGTTGCAAGATGCTCATCAACGAGAACAATTACTGCAAAATTTTTGCTTACCTAACACCTTCTTTCTTCGCAATTGGGATAATTTGGTTCGAGTTCTTACACCACGGGGACAAAACTCGACTCATCGACGCAACATTATCAGTCTACGCAAGAAACCACTCTTACTAATGCTGGATATTGCTGATTCAATGGATATTCAGCTTGTTTTACCTGCTCAAACGCTCTGGAAGTCCGACTGGCGAAACTTGCGGGGATCTTATGGTCAAATTCAAGAGCAAGGTTGGGAAACCACGTTACCAATGGATGGGGCATTGGTAATACCGGAACTGAACCTGCCGATTAGTCAGATATCGCATGAGTGGATTTGGCATTTGAGATCACACACCAATGCTTCGTTAATCGAATGGCGATGTGAGGGAACTTCACCAGATTTCCCGGTTTTATTTTTTGATGCCTGGACGGGCGATCGCTTAATTCCACCAAATGGGTTGAAAGGCAAAAACGAGATCATCTGCTTTTACAACAGGGCGGCTCAGCTAGAGTTATCGGATGGCGTTGAACTCATTGATAGTTTTGTGCCTTGCAGTATTTCAGGATGGCGAGGGCAGCAGTTGCACCTGAGGAGTGAGCAAGCCCAACTAACGATTCGCTTAACTCACTCTACCAAAATCGTTCACTGGGATAACTCTCAAGCAGACTATCCTCAACTCAGAGGACTCAAACTTAAGCGTAAAGATCCTGTCTATCTGGAAGTGCCATCGATCTGGTATCCTCCCGTGCATTTGCCAAAGACAATCAGTATTCAGGTTGAGGATCTTCATAAGCGTGAAGTTCTTACTACACCGAATGAGCAGGTGAGCTTGCCGGCTCATTCAAAGTGGCAACAGATCGTCTTGGCAAAATGGATTAATCGAGGCGGAAATTACGCAGTGCAATTATGGAGCGGGAGCAGTCACCTACGGCAGAGCGAAGCCTATCGCTGGTATGAAAAATTTGAGTTACGCTCCAGTTTTGCAGTCAGCCAACCATCACCGATTTTGCCCATTCAAGTCTGCGATCGTGAGAATAAACCAATTGCAACTCCGATCCAAGTTGCTTCAACCAGTGAATTTTGGCTAGAAGAGTTAGCTTTACGAGATTTATGGGCACTGGAAGAAGTGAGATTCTTGCTGACGAATGGACAAGAAGCATATCGTTTTGTCAGACAAGCCAATTCTTCAGGCGTTTTGCCCTTCAACTTAGCAGCACTACGCGATGTATTACCCGAATCAGATCGGTACAGTTTGAGTTATCAGTGCCAGGGGCAAGAACGCCACAGCTTACTGGAAATGTCTGCTGAGGAATCGGTAAGCCATATCTGGATGCAGCCGACAATTCACCAACTTCAGGCTTCTCTTTCAGAGAATAACTTAAATAAAGAAGAACCTCAGCGAGATAATCCACCAGCACCTGAATCCTTTATTTATCTCGTCAAGGTTACAGACAGTAGTAAACGTAAAGCTTTTCACAAATTATTTGTACCAGCACTTAAAAGGGCAAAGCTAGAAGAAAAAGTGGTTTTGATCGAAGACAAGCTTCTTAGAGACTTGATTCGGGTTAAGTTACGTAGCCTAGATGATATGTCTAGTTTAAAGGCTGCCATCAACCAGCTTGAGCAGCGTCTTTGTACATTGGTTACCGTAGAGAGGTGGGGGTAATGGTAGAAACAGACAAAATTGTCAAAATTCTGAGCAATCATCGACAACTTCAGGACTTCAAGCGTCCTCAATCTTTGATATTACGCTCAATTATCAGCCTTGTAGAGCATAGCCTGCCCCCAAATCATGCCGTTACTTCTGAGCAAATTCAAGAATGCTTACAAGAACTACAAGCTGAAGAAGAAGTATTAGCAGGCGTGGGGAATCGCTTTTGCATGGCTCCTCCGATGGTGCTGGCACAAGACAAAACGAATCTAACTGGTGTGTTGTTCAGGGGCGATCGCGCCTACTTAAAATTGGCACATCAAGCTATGGGGACTGGGCAACCTATTACCAAAACTGATCTTCATCCTAAAGTTCATGGCTTTGATCAAATTAAAGAACGCTTGAAGAGTTATGGAATTCGACTTCTGACTGTGACAGACAGCGTAGAGCATCTGCCCGTGCCCGAAAAACCCAAACTTTACTTACTCACTGGGTCAGAGCGGAATGAAGACCAATTTCAGTGCTTGCAGGGATCAGGCTTTATCCAAGTCTATATTCCAAAATCCGAGTGGCAGATACAGCGCGATCGCTGGCAGTGTATTACCCAAGCTGATCTCACTGACAGTTCTCTCCTCAAATTATCCACGGGCGAATATCTTTGGCTTGAGGCAGATCAGTTTTATGAATTGACTCCTGATGTCGCAAGTTTGACTCTGTTTTGGTTAGACCAACAGGCAGATTTCCCAATTCTAGTTCCCTGGGATAAGGCTCCGGGTCGGTTGAACTTGCAAGGAATTTCCCTGCCCAGTTCCTATGCCCAATGGCTTTGGCGACTTTCCGAACCTGATCCTGATCAAGCGCGAACACGACTATTCGAGCCATCTCAACGCCCAATCGCTTGCCAAGCATTGACTCGCCTAGGCTGCACCCTAGTCTAATACTGTTCCTCCTTCTCTTCTCGGTTCACAACCATGTCTCAGTACCTTGATCCGATTAATGCAGCTAACCAACCTCGTGAAAACCTGATCCGCTATTTGTTGACTGCCTATCCCTTGCGTGATCTACATCTACGGTATGGGTTCAAACGACTGCTAGAGGAACCGGGCGCGATTGCCCAATATCCTTATCTGGAAGGGGCACAGCCTTACCAAACGGGCAGTAATATTCAGCAACTGGTCAATCAATCTGTATTACATCCAGCCATGGTTCGGATGTTTAAACCGACTCGCCCACTTTACAAACATCAAGAAGAGGCGATTCAAGCGGTCGTAGGGCAACAGGAAAATATTGTTGTCGCCACAGGAACCGGGTCTGGGAAGACCGAATGCTTTTTGATTCCGATGATGGATCACCTGTTAAAGCGTCCAGAAGCCGGAATGCAAGCTCTGATTTTGTACCCGATGAATGCTCTGGTGAATGATCAGATTAAACGGTTGCGACAATTGCTTTGTCAGCAGGGAAACGATCAAGCGCTGATTCGATTTGGGTTTTACACCAGCCGGACTGAGACAGAACCCCAAAAAGCTAAGGAGGCGCTTAAAACAGAACTAGAAGCAAGCGATCGCCAAGAACTTTTGCAACTATTTACAGACGAACAACGGCGATCGCTTGATCTCAGCCGTCCTGAATATCTAGTCAATGCGGCAATGGAACAGGTGCTACGGGTGCAGGCAACTTCACGGCAAGAAATCTGGGGAAATCCGCCTCACATTCTGGTGACGAACTACTCCATGCTAGAGCATATGTTGATCCGTCCGCGAGAACGGGAATCTATTTTTGCCACTGCCCATCACTTTAAGCTGTTGGTTGTAGATGAAGCTCACTCCTACAGTGGCTCAACTGGAACAGAAGTATCCATGCTGATCAAGCGGTTTAAATCTGCGGTCGGTATTGAAGAGGAAGGGCAGATGCAGGGGATTGCCACTAGTGCGACTTTGGGCGATCGCAATGATCCTAATGTCGTCAGTCAAGTGACAGGTTTCGCCAGTGATCTATTCAGCGAACCTTTTAACCAAGTGATTTGGGGCGATCGCGTCAGTGTAGATGAACGATTGGGCAGTCCTTATAAGCTACTCGATGGGATGGCGGAATCAGATATCTATGAATACTTTTACGATCTGGAATTGCCATCCCTGAATGACCCAATTGAGAAATGGCAAGAGCAACTAAGCTATCTTGTGCCCTATCAAATTTTAGCCAATGCAGCCAGTCAGGCAACAGGTGATACGCATCATTTTCTGTGGCTTGCCTTACAACAGCACCCTACCATTCATCGTTTGATTGAAAGCCTGAGCAAAAGCCCCCAACCCTGGAATCATTTGGCGAGATCGCCTCAACTATGGGAAATACCAAGGGCACTGGACGGGACGATCCTGCCGGAAGAAGACGCAAAACTGGAAACCGCACTTTCCCATCTGGTGCAGCTAGGCACCTTGGCACGGCGGCGAGATCCTGATGAGTTACCCCTCCATGAGTTACCCCTCCTTCCAGTCAGACTACATCTGCTCTTCCGCAGTATTGAAGGGCTGTATGCCTGTGTCAATTCAAATTGTTCTGAGGCTCCCCACAATCCCGATTTCTTAGATCGTCCTAAACACTATGGCAAGCTCTACCTCAATAGCAAGACCGATTGCGACTGTTGCGGTGCGCCAGTCATCGAACTATCAAGTTGCCGCAAATGTGGACAGGCATACGGGTTGACCTATCTGGGAAATGGCAATGAACTGCAACTCTTACCCCGTTCGCTGGAAGCAGTCGAAAATAGTAGTTCAATTTATGTCTTGACGACTGGAACGCTTGATAGCGTCACTAACGATGAAGGCGATGACAACGAAGAAGAGGATGATACAGAGCAATCAACTACAGCCAATCTATGCAGCTTCACGATCCACAAAGCGAGTGGAATTAACGGTTGGCTTGGTAAAAAATCAGGAAACCCACCCCATACCTTATCCATTGAGCCTTCATCTGAGTCTTCATCAGATTGGACAATGCACTGGCATCGACCGCCAAAAGCGCAGAATCTTCTGAGTGGATATTTGAACCAATGCCCCGGTTGTGGAGCAAGGAAATCCCACTCTTCTCCAATTGGGCGGTTTGTATCCTACACCGATGCTCCGCTGGAAGTGATGCTCGATAGCCTATTTGAACTCTTGCCAGAACCCGGAGCAGAGTCAACGCAGTACACCAAACGTAAACTCCTCACATTCTCCGATGGTCGTCAAGATGCCGCTTTCTTTGCCTCCGATTTTCAACGCACCCATACCGAAACCCTATATCGTCAACTCGTCTGGCAAGCCTTTGACCATGTTCAGGATCATGGCTTCACTTCGGTCAACCAGGTAGAAGAGAAATTGGTTGAGCAATTTTTAGACATTTCCATTCCTCATCCTGATCGAGATGCAGATAAACACCACCGCAGCTATGTTGCCCATGATGCGAATGAGAAAAGTAGTTTAAATGCGATCGATTGCAAAAAGCGTGCCCAAAGTCGGGCGAAGGAACTTTTGATCCGTGAGTTTGGCTTACCGTCTGCGCGGCGATTTTCCATTGAAGCACTGGGATTACTTGCCTGCCACGTAGAAAACTTTACCCCAACATTTTTGGCACAGGTGACGGGACAGTTTGGCTTAAATGCCTCCGAGGATTACACTGAGGCTCGGATTTTTCTAACAGGCTTAACAGATATGATTCGTCTGATGGGAGCGATTGACCTTCAGGGATCATCCCGTTATTTTCTAGAAACTGGAGGGATGGAAGGGGGGCAACCGGCTCGATTGGATGCCAAGGGTCGCTCCCAAATCTATCTCAAGTTGCGGCGAGATCCTAAAGACAAACAAGCAGTTTCTTTCCTTTGGCGCAAAAATAGCAAGGATGAGCCAACCCAACGACAGAACCAAATTGTGACCTACTACTGGAATTTTCTGAAGGAATTTCCATCTGAGGAGAGTCTGGTGTGGCTATTTGATCAGTTGCTCAAACAAGGAATCTTAGTCAAATATAACGATGGTCGGCAACTCCACTGGGAACTACTTAATCTCAGGCAGACCTCCCAAGATTGGCATCAGTGCAATACCTGTCAACAAATTTTTCATGTTCCTGGACTTTCAGCAGTTAGAGGACAATCACGATTTAGTGTTGATCATTGCCTAGCGCCTCAGTGTGATGGGATTTTGCAATCGTTTAATCCTGATTATTTTGCTGACCATCACTATCGCCATTTGATTCGAGAACGAAAAATCTTACCGTTACGATCACAAGAACATACTGCCCAATTGGGCACGGGAGAATTAGCCAACCGAGAAAATCGGTTTCGTCAAGGAAAGATCAATTTGCTCAGTTGCTCAACTACGCTGGAGATGGGCGTAGACATTGGTGAGTTGCAGGCAGTGGCTCTGCGTAACTTCCCGCCCCATGTAAGTAACTACCAGCAACGAGCAGGGCGGGCAGGACGACGCACGGACGGGGTAGCAATTACGCTGATGTATGGGCAACGCCGCCCCCACGATCGCTACTATTTTGAACAACCAACCCAGCTAATTAATGGTAAAAATCAGGTTCCCAAACTTGATCCCACAAACTTCGAGATTCAGAAACGCCATATCCGCGCTGAACTTTTAGCTGAATTTCTTCGCACCGAGCATGGAGTTGGTGCAGAGAAGGTCATGATGGCTCAGTTTTTGGGGTTACCTGATAACTTTGCTCAAGTGTCGGAAATTTCTGCTGAATCGATGCTCTTAAGGCTCGTCGAGTGGCTGCATGGGCAACAGGCAGGAATCTGCACACAGCAATGGTTAAAACGACTGAAAAGCGAACAACCTGTCGAATTCGTCCAATTCGTCCTTCAGCAATTTGAAGCTGATTTGCAAGCATTTCAGGCTGAGCAGTTGCAAGATTGGAACGGTTTATCAGAACTTTTACAAACTCTGAGACAAGCTGTTCGTGACGCAGAAGATGCCAATGATAGCAAGAAGCAAAAAGCATTGGAGTATAAGCGCGATCGCATTCGAGAAGAACTGGAAAAAATTCAAAAACGTCAACTTCATGAAGAACTGGCAAAAGCCAGTATTCTCCCGATTTATGGGTTCCCAATCGATGTAGTGCAATTGCTTACCAGAGACAGTAAGCAGTTTTCTCAAGGGCAGGGCAAACATCGTCTGCAACGCGATCGCCGTCTTGCTCTAGGAGAGTATGCACCGGGGCAGGAGGTGGTGGTAGACGATCGAGTTCATACCAGTGTTGGCGTGTTGCGCCCAGAAGATTTGCCGAATCGCTTTTACTGGGTCTGTCAATCCTGTAACTTTTTCATGGCAGCCAGTACAGATATAGAACTGCTAACCCGCTTAGGTGAGGCTGAAGGTGATCTGAAATGCCCCGTCTGTCAGGCAAAACCACCGACCAATGAGCAGAAGCCTCGGTCATACAAAATTCCCAAAGCTTTTATGACGGATTGGGGCGACCCGCCAAAAGTGACTCCTTACAGTAAGCCTGCTCGTCAGCCTACCTCTCAGGTATTTCTGGCACAAGAGGGAGATCGCGTAGAGTTTCAATCGACCGAGTTTTTCGAGTTGATTGGGAGCCAAGGCGGACAGTTCTTCTTATCAAATCAGGGACCCTTGAAAGAAGGGAGAGGCTTTAAAAATCGAGGGTTCGCCATCTGTAAAAAGTGTGGGCGTGACCTGAGTGAAGAAGTCCGCGATCAGCAAAAAAGGGGGAAGGGAAAAAAGAAATCTTCTACCAGTAATTCTCGGCAAGTCAGCCATACTCATCCCATCACAGGTAGTTCGTGCGAAGGGTGGTATGAACACACTCATTTGGGACACGAATTTCGCAGTGATCTCCTGAAAATTCGCTTCACCTCTGCCGCAAATCCACCCAATTTGTTGGGTTTGGTGATTCATCTCGATGGAGGGCGAGAAATTCATTCAGACATGGACTTGAGTATTGACCATACAAATACTTCGTCCAGCGGGACTGCATTTTGGCGATCGCTCACCTATGCTTTACTCGCTGCTGCTGCCCAAATTATTGATGTTCCTCGCTCTGAACTTGATGGTCTATTTCGTCCTTTGGAAGGAAGCAACGTAGAAACCGCAGAAATCATTATTTACGACAATGTTCCAGGTGGAGCAGGCTACAGCAAGCGTATTGCTAATCATTTCTCAGAAATCCTGCAACGAGCTTACCAAATTGTTGAATCTTGTAGTTGTAGTAGCAGTTGTTATGACTGTTTAAGAACCTACACGAACCAAATCTTTCATCACGAACTCGATCGCCATGAGGTTTCAAAATTCCTCAGTCCAATTGTCGAGCGTTTGCAACCCGATGAATTGCTCCAATCTTTTGCCCCAGATGCAAACCGAATCAGTTTACCTCGTATGACAGCGTCACTAGACCGCTATTGCACAATGGCAGATGTAAACAGTATTGGCTATTTGCCGAGTATCACCGAACCCTTTACACTCCAGCGATTAACCCAAATTGTTGAGGCATCGGGAAGCAGTAACCCCTTAGAACTGATTGTGACTCATCTACCTGAGCAAGCGAGTGATGACCAAGTGCGGGTCTTACGCAAGCGACTATCTCAGTGGATTGACCAGGGATTTCTTAAGCTGTACGTAACTAGGGCAATCCAATGCCCAACCCTTTGCCTGAGCAGTCAACTCCCCCACCGGATTGCGCTCCAACTTCAGACGAGTAGCAACGGCGAACCAATAGAATGGTTTCAAACTCGTAGCAAAAGTGGTGTCAACCAGGTCTTCCAAGATTTGCAACGGTTCAAATCTGAAGCAACCGTTGTTACCGCAGCAACCTTAGAGGATTCTGATACAGTAGTGATATTTCCGACTTCTAACTGGGAACGCCTAACAATTGAGCAACTCCGCAAAGAACTTGGGCTAGCGCAGGTGTTGCAGGGAAATCAGGTCAAGAAATTGATTTATTGCGATCGCTATCTCAACCAACAAAAACACACTGGATCGGAAATTCTTGCATCTCTCCTTCAAGGCAATTGGTTAAGCGATGATTCTCACCTGACCATCCAGATTCAGCAATCGAAAGAGGAGTATGGTAGTGGAGATACACAGCGCCGCAAGGATATTGAGCGATCGCTATCCAACCTACCTGGACAACTCACAGTCGAAATGCGCCCTTACCTAAAACGTTATCAACCGCTTTTCCCTCATCGACGAGAACTAACCATCTGGCTGCGGAGTAATTTGACTTACCGCATTCTTTTTGATAAGGGTCTAGATTTTCTTAAAAAAGATTCTAATGCTATGTATTGCGTCGAAGAAGAAACCTACATTGTCGTCGCTAAGTTGCCTTGATCTTAAGTATTCAAATATGACTCAATAGGTATGAAGGCAATCGGCAAGAAAAAAGCTAGAAAAGCGATTGAGCTAACCGCCAAAAGGTCACTTGTGAGACAGAAGTTGCTAGCCAGTGGGTCATCTCAGCCGTTAGGTAAATGAGTAGAGATTTCGTTCACCTAGAGTTTATAAAGATTGTAGCGCGGCATTAGGTTTGCGATCTTATCGGGCGTTAGATTCGCGATCTTAAACCTAATGCCAAGGCATATAGTAATGTAGCTTTTTATACGTGGCTAAGGGCTGTAGGAGCCATTCAGGAAGGTGAAGGTGATCGCCCCTTTCTCGTTGGTGATTGTGGAAAGCTCTGGGGGAAGAACTTGGGCTTTTTCCATTCTTTGATAGAGGAAATCAGATCCATAGAACGGAACGATGATTTCGATTTGCTCCTTTGCCAGCTTGGGGATAGTTTGAGTTTTTGCCCCTGCATCCTCGTATTCATGGGTGATTGTGGCGCTGGTGTAGGCAGCGCTTTGAATCTGGGCGATTCCTTCTTTGAGAATATCAGTATTGGCTGTAACGGGCTGATATGACCAACTGAGGAGGGTGGAAACTTCCTCAATGCTGCCTGTATCTTTGGTGCTGGTAAGTGCTTTGGTGCTGCACTCTGCTTTGCTACCGCTGAGGGAAATCAGAGAGGAATTAGCGGGGAATTGGCTGCTATAGAAATACTGCTCTGGGGTGGAGGAACCGCTGATGATTTCGATTTCTGCGGATTCTTTGATAGTTTTGGCGCGAACGGACTGGGCTGAAAATTTGGGATCGGCAACATCAGATTTAGCTTGATTTCGCAGATATGCCGATTCGCCGGAAGCATTGTTGGCTGTGGTGATGGTAGGTCCGCTTGCACCATATATTATTTGATTCACCCCTCCTGATCCACCAACGCTTGCAATAAAAAGGCTGCTACTGGTGGATGCGCTTTCAGTATTTTGATAACTACTGCCCTCGGATTCGGACGCGATAGCTAGATAAATTTCTAGCTGAGAATTCCAGCGAATTGATTCGCTGGCTTGTATTTTGCTAAAGCTATTTTCAGAGAATCCATTGGCGCTAAACTCTGTGAATTGTGAGCCACCAACCTGATAGCCAAAGCTTGGATAATAGCTTACAAAGCCGATTGCAGAAGAGACTTGATTGCCATTTAGATTTGATTGAGTAGATGATTGTGCCGAGAAAATATTCTCGGCTTTTTCTGATGGTGATAGGAAGCTAGGAAATTGAGCAAAGCTGCTTGATGCGCTGAAATTGATGGATGAAATATTCTCCTTTGTGAGGATTGGATACAAAAACTGTACTGTGCCCCCTCCATCGCCAACGCCGCTCCCTCCAGTACTTGTAAGAATCCCCTGCACGGCAAAATCATTCTTGGTTGACGCTTCATACGCGTCAGCGCTGGTGGTTTCGTAGGGGATAGAAATCAATTCCCCATCCGATACCTTGCAAACTTGCTCTTGATCTTTGCCTGTGAAAAACCCGTAGCCGTATGGGGATAGGGCGAAAGGGATGGCGATGCTCCA
Organism: Sivoneniella epilithica UHCC 1019; assembly: GCF_040830845.1. Lineage (NCBI taxonomy): Bacteria > Bacillati > Cyanobacteriota > Cyanophyceae > Leptolyngbyales > Leptolyngbyaceae > Sivoneniella > Sivoneniella epilithica. Next base: position 15,626 of record NZ_JBFPDP010000039.1, on the reverse strand, counting down.
TTGCAGGGTAGAGCAATCGTAATATTCGCAAAGGAATTCTTGCTGATTTGCTGCTTTTTGCCTCATGGTGATTAGGCTACAGAGGAAGCGATCGCCGCCCAAATTATCAATCAGGGCACTTACCAGCACCCAGCCATCTTTGAATTCGCGGATTTTGATGGATAGATTAGGCTTCCAACCGGCTGCATAAAGGCATTGAACGCCGTCTATGGTAGGTCCGGTATAAAGATATTTGATTTTGTTACCCGGTGTGGCGACTGGGGTGCCCGGTGTGCTTGGGCGGACTCGCATCTGATCAATCAGTTTGCCCTTGCGGATGACTGTGGCACCAATGGCGATCGCCCCATTGGTAATTGATTTGCAATTGGGATATTCGGAACTGCCCTCAGTGACTAAATAGCCCTTTTCAGGATCATAGCCTTTAACCACCGTGGGGTTTTTGGGCTTTTTCTGGCTGGCAAGTCTGCGGGCTTGCTTCTGAGCTTGCTTCAGTTTCGATTTTTCTAGAAGTTTATCGCTGGAAAAAATCCACTGGGCAGCGCCCTGACCTTTGTAGATTTGAATTTGCTGCCCTAGGGCGAAATTATCAAAGGCAATTTCGCCATCCACGTAAATATTTTGGGAGCCTTTGACTTCAAACCTTTTGCCGTAGGGCTTCGAGGGATTAAAGGCTGCGAGTGTGCCTTTGATCCCCGTATCTTCGGCTCCGGCTAGCAGTTCCTCTAGCAGCTTTTGTTTTTCAGGCGTCATAGGGCATCAAATAAATATTGACCATTTTCGCCCTCAAACACTGCCACATCGCCTTCTGAGATGGCATCTGGGGAGATGAACTCGCCATCCACTAGGCTCTCGGTGCCCAACCAAACCGAATACCTACGCCCATAGGGAGCATTAGGCTCATAAAGCCCACTGTACCTGCCCACTTCACGGGGCTTTTCTGGGCGCATTTCCCGCTCCAATCGCACTGCATTTTTTTGAGCGGCTCTTTCTTTGCCAATCAGCCTTGGATCTGCCATCACACACCTGCCAGTGAACCTGCATTGAGGATATTTGAGGGGATTTCAATCCGCTGAGTTTGCCCTGCGGGGATGGTGTAGGGCGTGGGATAGTAATCCCAGCCAATCAAGATTCCTCGCGCATTGCGGAGCCTTACGCCACTGCCAGCACTGGTGATATTGATAATTGATGTGTTGGCGATCGCATCCGCTGCGGTCGTGTGGATGGTGAGAGTCGTCGTGCTCAGCACCCGCGCAAAATAAATGATTGAGATAGAGGTGCCACCCGGCGAGCTACCACCGCTATCAGTTGTGAGCATGACTGGCTCTCCTGTACTCATGCCGTGAGGGGCGCTAGTGGTAATGATTTCGGTGCTGGTATTGATCGCTGAAACGGGCACCGAAGAAAGGGCAACGCCTGAATTGGCGATGGCAAAAACACCCTGGAAAGAAATATCATTTGTGGCGCTGGTAAATCGCACTTCATCAAAAATGGATTCCTCGCGATTATCCGTGCCCGTATCGAAGGTGCTGCCCATTTTTAGGATGTTGGTGCCACTCCCTGTAGTGGTCAAATCCACTGCCAAACCGCCCGAAACGGCTGCCACTTCCATCGTGTTGGTTGTGGGATTTCGGACAAAATACGGTATGCCCATCTGCAAGGGAGATGGCAAGTTGACCGTTGACGCGAAATAGATTTCTTGATTGACCGTGCGGCGATGTTCGGGAATGGTAAGGACATTTCCGGTGGTATCGACTGCTGTGATCCGTTGCCCTCGAATCTGGCGGCTATAGCCGTTATTCGGATTATCTGGAATAATCTCATTTAGCACTAACTGACCGAGATTGGCAGCGGCGGACGGCTCTCCAAAGCCAGAACGAATCAGACAGAAACGTATTTCTGTTGGGGGCGGCGCGGTCAATCCTAGCTCCAACACCTGATGGACATATTTGAGGTAATCGCGGGAATATCGCCAAGCCATAAGCGCTCCTTAGTAGTAGGTAAAGAATCCATAGAACTCCCACTCAGACAGCGTGAGAATGTTGTCACCACTGCTATTCACGTCTGTTTGGAGGATTTGTAAATAGCGGTAAAAATTGGTGTTGCCCGTGACGGCGAAATAGGCAAATTTATAGGCAGCGTCGAGGCTGGTGTTGCCAGTGCGGGTATCGAGATCCGTCCAAGTTGCGTCATCGTTGCTGCCTTGCAGCTTCCAATTCCGCAGATAGCGACTGGTAGAGCCATCGTGCTGCAAGGTGTAGCCCGTGGGTCGAATGGTGCGTCCTTCGCCACAATCTAATTTGACATAGGAATCGGCATAATCGCCTGTGGCGTTGCTGGCATTGCTAGCACGATCCATGAGGGCATAGGGATCGCCAGCGCCATAGGAACTCCAGCTAGGAAAAGCCCCGTAGTAGTAGGGGGTATACCATTCGGCTTGATCGCCAAAATTAGTTCCCCAGAAATACAGAATCCCCTGTTGATCGGGCGCGGTGCTGTAGATGAATTGGGCGAGGCTCCGCAATCGATAATCCGTGATGCTCAATCCTAAGCCTGTGGGCATAAAAATATCACGGGGAGCGATCGTTGCTTTAAGCCCCAGCCCTAAGCCGGTGGGCAGAGAAATAGTGGGCAATGGAATCAGCCCAGGGCTGAGAATTAGCAGATCAATTGATAGCCCTAACCCCATTTGGGAGGTGAAAGCACTGCCTAAATCTAGCCGAGCGCTGAAACCTAAGCCGGGAGCCAGTATTAATGGCTCTTCTAGGTAGGGGAAGGGCACGATCGTGGAAGCGCCCAATCCCAAGCCGAGATAGCATCGGAGGGCGGTGAGGTTTGGCGGCGGCAAGATGACCAAATCGCGAGGATTGGTATCATTGCCGAAAATCTCGATTTCCGAGTAGGGAGGCACAACGGCAGCGGCATTGTAGACCGGGGGAATAGGCGTGAAAGGCTGCCACTCGCCTTCTTGGGTGCCTAGCCAGATGAGGGAGGCTGTCAGTACTGCTCTATCTGATTCGTGGCTGAATTCGCGCCCATCGATTTGATACAGCAGTAGATTTTGGCGCACTCCCAAAGAGGAGATTTCAGTATCAATCACTGCCAGATTTCTCAGGGGAACGATATCGATGAGGAAGGCTGGCAGCAAGGGTAATTGGATTTGTGCGCCCTGGCTCCTTCCGAGCAATACTACGCCTTCGATTTGGGCAAGCTTAGAGAGTTGATCATTATCAATCACTCCTTTACCTAAGCTTTTATCCTTGCGCCTGCCTGCAAAATCCTTATCGCTATTGAGTTTGAATTCCATCCGCCATTCTTTTTTCTCCTGCTTTTCTTTGGCAGGTAGCCGCTCGGTGGCTGGAGGCTGATTCTTGCCACTATTGCTCGGTACGATGCGGGAATAGCGTGGCACCAAGGCTAATTTGGCGATGATTCTGGAATCTTTGTTGGGGGTATCGGCGTAGGATGCTCCGCTCTGCACCCGGCAGAATGGCTCTTGCAGAAGCTCTGATTTGCGCCATTCCCCAGGGCGAACGGAATCCCAAGAAATGGTTTCTACCCGGCTCACCCTCATGCTGGTGGGTGAAAGGTGCTTTTCCTCCGGGATGATCGCCGCGATCGCTTCCCTATCGATTTTTTTGATGGATTTGACGACCTGAGAAAAAGGATCATACTCGATGAGTATTTCTGATTCTTTGGTAATCACTTCCTGGAATTTGCGATTCTCTTTTTCCTCTTTCTTTAGCCCTGCGAAATACTCGGAAAGCCCAACTGGGTAAAGCCTTTTCTCTGAAAGTAAATCTCTGAACAGCTTGCCATCAGAATCGTATTCCCGCGTGGTCACCCGTTCGATGTCTAAATCCATGCCGAAATCTTTGGGGAAAATGGCAGGGGCAAGGGCACCTCTGGCAGCTTGGGAAATTTCTGAAAATGTGACCGTGGTGCCGGAAATGCTCTCAGCCACAACGGTGTTTCGTAGCTCGATTTGGCCGCTGCCTGCATCTGGATCAACGGCAAAAGCACCCTCTCTCACCTTGAATTCAAAGGAGGTGGAGAGAGGGCTTTCCACGGCTTCAGAGGACGTGCCGCCATACACCACCGAATCTACGGGCACTTCGCCGCCATCCACTGGCTCGTAGGAGATTTCATCTTTGCCGATTTCGATCGTGGCAAGGGGAGGAATAGCCGCTGAAATAGCCGCGCTACACGCCTGAATCACGCCGTAGCCATCTTGATACAGATAAGCTTGCACCCCGTAAGCAAGCTCCCCAGCAACTTCAATCCAATTTGTATTTTCCTCTTTGGCAATATCATCCTTCATTTCATCGGTGCCACCCGCTGCATTGATAGCGCTTACCACCGAGGCTAGAGCGCCTAATCGCTGGATGCCTGCCTGCTTCAATGCCTCAAGGATTCCATTGCCACGATTGAAACCCTGACCAAGGCTCAATGGAGCATTCAAAATCTGCTCTCGGCTAAGGGTTTTTGCTGGCTGCGGCTTATTGGAATATTCCAAGGTGCAGCCTAGCTCCAATTCCAGGTAGGGATTCTCCAGGGAGGGCGGCAGGGGTGGCTTGAGGATGTACAAAAACCCGTGGGGGTGGCGTGTCCAAGTATTCTCAAAATCCTCATTCAGGATGATCTGCTGCCCTTTGAAAAACCTTGCTCTACCGCTGCCCGTGCGGGGATTCATGGAGGTGGGAGCATCCGCCGTAACCGCTAGCCTAAGCTTGCCCGTGGTGAATAAAATTCCAGAATCCGATCGCTCACTCAATCCCGCTGTGAATTCGACATAGCAAGCGCTCCAATCCTGATAATCGGTGCCGATCAATACTTGAATTTTGCCAGCCGCGAGAGAAGCGCTCATGGGGCAACCTTGCCTCCGGCTTCAATCAGGCTCAGATTGACACTCCACAGGGCTGATCCATCGCTGCCATTTGCCCAATACTCAAACTCAGGAGCCGCTTGAAACACGGCATAGAACCGGGCAAAATAAGACACATAGCCGCCAGTGGTAGTAACCGTATCAAAGGGGCTGGCAGCCGTGGCACGAGTGCGGGGTGCCACCTCCTCAAACTCGCTCACGGTATCGATTAGCAGGATTTTGGAATCTAACCGGGCATTGTTTAAGCGGCGATGCTCTCGGTAGAGATTTCTGAGGGTGAGGCATTCCGCTTTCGTCAGCACCGCTTGAAACTGCCACTGTTCTGGCTCCCCATAGGGATTACCGGGCTGGATGAGGGAGTTGTTAGCAGTGAAACTGGGTGCAGTGAATTCGCCAAAAATCCGAGGAAAGGACTCACTCAGGAAAAGTAAGCATGTAACGCTGAAACCGCCTAGGGATAGCTGAATGTAGGAATCGCCCATCTATCGCCCCCTTGCTCTTAGCTGTTGCATTTGCAACTCCCGTGAATACTTGATGGCATCGGTTTGAGGGGTAGGAGTGACCATCGTGAGGGAGCGGGGTGTATAAGCCAGTTCCCGAATTGCTTCTTCCAATTTCCGAAAGCGCTTATCGAGATCAAAACCGGGTGCAGATCGGGGAGTGTGAGAGGGCAGTGCCAGCCCCGCCATTGGCGTGATACCGCCGAACAAGGCAGCGGTTTGTTGGGCGGTGAGAACAAAGCCATCTCTGGGAGCCTGGTATAGCCCATCTTGCGGCAACAGCCCGTAACTACCATCCCCATAACGAACCGCTTCAGCCCCTACTTCACCGCCGCGAAAGACTTGCCCTGCTGCCACCGGTCCACCCAGTTTCCGAGCGGGAATGGGAGTGGGTTTAGCGGGTTCTTTGGGCGGTTCCTGTTTGGCAGAATCCAAGATTTGCTTAATCTTATTGGCGGACTCTTCATCCAATTTCCGCTGTTCGGCTTTGAAAGCCCGTTCCCGCGCCTGTTTTTGATCCTCCCAAGTGCGTTCCAGGGTAAGCATTTCCTGCTTAAACTGCCGCTCTTTGGATTGTTCAGCCTGCTTAAATGATTGCTCTTTGGATTGTTCAGCCTGCTTAAATGCCTGATCCTTTGATTGTTGTTGCGCTTTGAAGGCAGATTCGGAGGCTTTTTGCTTTTCATTGAAGGCATTTTCTGAAGCCTGCAAGCCTTCCTTAAATTTCTGTTCCGCTGCCTGTTGTTGCGCTTTGAAAGCGGCTTCTGCTGCCTGCTGTTGGGCTTTCAGCGCGTCCGCCTCTGCCTGTTGTTGGGCTTTGAAAGCGGCTTCTGCTGCCTGATCTGCGGCTTGTTGATCAGCTTTTTGTTTGGCTTCGATCGCCGCTGCGGCTTGCTTAGCCGCTTCCAATTGGGCTGGATCGGTCAGGTCAGTGACTCCAGCAATTTGCTGTGCCAGGGCAGCAATCTTTTCAGGGGGAAGAATTTTATTGGCTAGATTATCAAGGCTCGACACACCCTGCTCAATTTGTGCCGCAATTTGTAAGCCCTTTTGCTTCTCAGGGTCGTTCGCGGCACCCTGATTTTCGAGTAGATTGTTTGCTCCTTTGAAAGATTGATCCTGAGCTTTCAATCGAGCCTGCAACCCTTCCTGGAAAGCCTGTTCCTCTGCCTGCTGTTTCTTAGCAAATTCAGCCGCTACAGCCTGTTGCTTTTGCTGAAAAGCAGATTCCGCCGCTTTCTGCCGATCTGAGAATGCTTGCTCTTTGCCCTGCTGTTGGGCTTTGAAGGCACTAGCAGCGCGGTCTTGATTCGCCTTAAATGCGGCTTCTGCTGCCTGCTGCTGTTGATTGAAGGCAAGGGTGCGTTGCTCTTTGCCTGACTCAAAGGCTTGTTCTCGCTTCAGTTTGGCATCATCAAAGCCTTGCTGTTTCTGGGTTTTGGTGTCGTCATTGGCACGGGAAATTTTAGTTTCTTTGTCAGCGTTTGCTTGCTCTTGCTTCAGCTTCTCCTCTTCACGGGTTTTTTTAAGGGCTTCGGCTTCCTTCTCCAGTGCCTTCGTCCGATCCTCGGAGGCTTGCTTACTGCTGCCTTTTCCGGCTGCATTAGATTTTTCAGCAGTAAGATTTTTCTCCAACTCACTGGTTTGTTTTTCCAGGGCTGATTTTTGGCGCTCAATTCCAGCAATCAGAGCAGTCTGAGCATTTTTTTGTTCTTCATTCACAGGCACGATCGCCTTCGCCGCTTCCAATTCATCATCCAAAGATTTGATTTTATCCTTGGAAATTTGGATATAAGCCTGAGCAGTTTTTTTCTGTTCTTCAGTGAACTTGCCAGATTCTTTGAATGCAGTATTTAGCCCCTTCAGTTTGCCGCCAATTTTGGCGAATTCATTGCCGCTGGTCGTGGAATTGGCAGCAAGGGCATCAAGTTCTTCATTCGCCAGTCTCATCTCTTCAGTAAATTTGGCAAAGGAAACAGCAGCGATCGCCGCCCCAATTGCTGCAATCAACGGCAACACCGGAGCCAGCGAAGCCACAAACGCCCCACTACCCGCCGCCGCTGCGGTGAAGCCACCCGCCATGATGGGTAAGCCAACCGTAATCGCAGGCAACACCGCCGCGATCGCCAGCAATGCCGCTCCTACCGTCAACGCTCCCCCCGTAAGGGCAATCAGCACCCCTGCCGATGCTTTCACGGGTTCGGGCAACTTGTTGAAATTATTCAGCAGGAACCCGATCGCCGCTGCCACAGGAGTAACCGCCGCTTTTACCCCATTACCCACACTCACCAGAGCGGTATTGAGTTCTGTTAGGGCAGCGCGAGTTTGCCCCTCAAAGGACGCACTCACCTTATCAAAAGCCGTCTCCGCAGCGCCTGCTGAGTTTTTAATCGAGTCAATGTTTCTCTGTAAATCCTTCAGACCTGCGCCTGTAGAAGGGGCGATCGCTGCCACTGCCTCGATTGAACCAAATAGCTGAGTCAGAACCTCTGGAGTATCTGCGCCTTTGGCATTTAACTCTGCCAAAATTCCCGCTAAGCCCTTGGTTTTCAGGGCTTGGGCATCGAACTGAACGCCCAATTCTGCCGATAGCTTTTTCGCCTCATCCGTGGGTTTTAGTACTGAGGCAATCCCTTGGCGCAATCCTGCAAAAGCAGGTTCCGCTTGCACACCCTTCACTGTGGCAGTGGCGATAAAGCCGTTCAGTTCCTCAAGCGAAATTCCCGCCTGGGCTGCCAGGGGTGCCACCTTACCAATTTGCTTAGCATACTGGTCAACGACAATTTTCCCAGCGTTCTGAGTCTGGATAAACTGGTCAGTCACCTTCCCGGCATTTTCAGCACTTAAGCCGTAGGCATTCAGCGTACTGGTGAGGGCATCAGACACCGTGGCAGTATCGGAAAATCCGCCGATCGCCCCCTTCACCGACGCTGCCATCACAGCCGAAACATCCGCAGTTTCGCTAAATCCAGCCGACAGCACATCGTAGGATGCAGCCACCAACTCTGTTGTAGTCGCCTGATTGCCTAGCTCCTGCCTCAGATCATCCATGCTGGCAGTCAGACCAGGCACATCATCAGTCAACGTCGAAACCTTGACCTGAGCGCTATCTAGCCCCTTTGCCGCTTCCAATGCCGCGCCAGAAATTTGATTAATATTATTGGCAGCTTGACCCACCTGATCCGCCGCTTGCTTCAATGCCAGCGTGGATAATGCCGCCTTATCCATTTCTTGCTGTAGCTTCGTGGCAAAGCCCAATAAGCCCCCACTACCGCCCTTTGCCGCCCCATCCAATTTCTCAATCTGATCCGCCGTCAACCCCAAACTTTGGGAAAGCGCAGCAAACTTTGTGCCCGTATCCGCTCCAACCGCATTCAGTTGTTTGAGGGCAGAAATAGCCTGTTCCGTTTCATCCGCCGTCAGCCCCAAGCTATTCGCTAATTTTTGAGCTTCGGCAAACGTGCTGCCCATTGTTTGCGCCAATTTGGTAAAGCCGGGTGCCTCAGCCGCAGTTTTTTGAATGGCAGCTTGAATCGCTAGCAGATCAGCAATGGTTTTGCTTGCCCCTCCCGCTTGAATCTCTAGCTGTAGCTTCATACTGCTTGGCATCTACCCGCCTTCCCGCATCACTTCTTCCATCGCCTTTTGCCGTAGCCCCTTACCCCATTCCCGCATCTTCTCTTTCCGCTTTTGCTCCGGTGGCTTTTGCAGATTGCTTCTAGCCGTAACAATCTCCATCAGCGTATTCCCCGGCACCCTATCCGCCAACTCCAGCGCATCTGGCACACTCTCCACACTCAGAGATAACGCCGCCAAAATCTCCTCAAGCGTGGGTGCAGGCTTATCGTTGGGTGGCTCAGTCGGTACGGTTTTGGGAGCATTCAGCGTCACGAGCCATCCCGCCTCCATGCCTTGCTCAGTTTCCCTCGCAATCAGCAAATCCTCTACCTGAAATAAGTTCACCCATTCCGGCTGAATCCCATTTAGTTCCAAACAGCGCTTGATCAGAAATTGCAGCCGTCTATCCCGCACATACAACTGCTGCCAATGTTCCCCCGGCTCTGCGGTAGCAAGCCGCTGCCAGATTTCCGAAAGGCGATCGCCAAACTCAAAGCGCCCAACCAAGGAACAGCCTCGGATTGGGCGCACGTCCCCCCGGCAATCTTCAAACTCTGCCAGGGGTGGAAACTCAATCCAGCGCATACTAAGGAGCCGTATTGCGATTGAGAATCTTGTAAGGCTCATCCCAACCCACCGGAGGAATCGCGCCAAACTCAATCTCAAATTCCGGCACATCGTTAGAGATGGTCATGGTTGGACGGGTCTTTCTTTGCAGCAACGGGAAGCTAATGGGGATACCCTGACTGGCTTCCGGCGAATAGATAATCCCGTTAAATTCCAAGTTCCCAATTTTGCTCAACGTACCCGATCCGCCGTAGGCTTCCACGCTCGTAAGCGTGACTGGCACGGTGTAGGTAACAGGTGCCCCCGCCTGGGCAACGTTGAAAACTAGCTTAGTGCCCGTGGTGTCTACTCCCACTTGCCCGGTAGCAGGGGTGGCAGGCGTAGCCGCACGGGGTAGGGGCTTGGGTTGACCCCACACACCCGCGCCCGCAATGTTGGCAAAAATATCGTTAGTGTTAGCCACTGTGATTGCCGCATCCACAATTTCATAGGGTGCAACGCTCGGCACCGTAGCGGTTTTGAGTACCACCAGTTTCTCGTTAGTTAATACCCGTGGAAACTGATCCAGAACCAACCCTAGCTGTTGCCAGTCGGTAAATTGAGTGGTCAACTTGACCGTACTGGAAACCGATGCTTCCGCCGTGGATTTGGTAACGAGCCTACCGCCCACAAAGCCCTGTGCTTCCTTCGATTCCGCCTCTTGCGAGAACTCAAATTGAAAGAGAAAGAGTGGGATCATTTTTTGGGCAGTGGCACCGCCAGCAAGCCCGGTAGTTTTGATGTAAATGTCGCCTAGTCCTGAGAGCATTTTGTCTCCTTAATGAGGGTGAAGTGTCTCCCATGGGAGACAAAATTAAGCGGAAGCTTCTTTGGTTGGTTTAACTTTTTCGACTGGCAAAGATTCAATCACGCCAGCGGTTATCAGCGTTTCGAGCAACTCAGTGGTTAGCTCTGGATGATCCTTGGAATCGAATTCAGCCGGAGCTTTCAGATCGATTCCGCTTTGAGACAAATACAAATCTGCGATCGCGCGATATTTCATAAAACCTTCCTGAGATAGGGTGCAGAGCAAGCAAAGGTAGCTGTGTATAGCCAAAGGGAATCAACCACCGCCACAAAGCCCGATTGCAATTCATACAGCGGAAACACCCCATGCACTTTGGTATCAAAGCCTGAGAGGGCATCTCGCACATGGTCAATCACCGGGTAAACGCTGGTGTGGCTGCGTAAATCTTTGAGCCGAAACACAATGTCGTATTCCAGAGTGCGAGGCTGAATCAAAATCCGCTGGGGATTGATGCCCGGTGGAGCCTCTAGCCGTTCCTGTTTGAAACCAACAAACAACGTTGCAGAGGAAATAGGCTTACCAAAATCCGCAGGTGATTCAGGAAAAGGGAGAATCTTCACGCCCCTGACCTGCTCACTCAGCCGACTCACGATCGCCTTTTCCACTTCTGCCAACATGGGTTATTCCTTGCCCGAAACAGCTTTCTTAAACGGTTCACCCGCATGAAACACAGGCACCGTGGTAGCCGGAATGGTAATCGCCTCACCCGTTCTGGGATTGCGCCCCTCCCGCTCTTTCCGGTGCTGGGGTTCAAAGGTGCCAAAGCCCACAAGCGTCACCTTATCGCCTCTGACTATCGCCGCCTGGATATGGGCTAGTAGCGCATCTAGCACCTTAGTGGTTTGAGTTTGGGTGGTATCAGCGCTAATTGCCGCCGCTGCCACCAATTCAGCCTTGTTCATAAGCTTCCAAAATCCTGTAGAGATGAGTTGGTATAGACTTTTTCGCCTGCCGTGAAATCGGGTAATCCTTCGCGGGGTTTAATCGTTGCCTGGGCAGTATCTAAGCCCAGGGTGAGAATCCCTTTCGCCAATTGCTCTAGCCAGCGGATGGCATCCTCATAGCGTTGCCGCACGTCTTCCCTAGCAGAGTTTCTATCCAGGTAGTAGCGGGCAATGTTGAGGCAGTGGGGAATCAACACCGCTGGCACCGTGGTAAACGGTACGGTGTATTTGCCACCCAGGTAGGTATCAATCATGCTGGATGCATCCGTTAGCGCCCGATTCAGCGGCACTACGTCGATTTCTTCAGCGGTGGAATCTTCCAGGTTGGTTAGCTGGATGGCTTCATCGCGTCCGAAAGCGTCGATAAATTGTTGCTGAGTTGCGTAGGGCATGGGCAATTAAGGTAAAACCGAACGAATAGCAGCATCTTTAGCTTCTAAGAGCTTTCTGAGTGCCACAGTTGTTTCTTGCGAATTTGGGGCAGAGTAGGCAACTTCTACAGCCAAATCGTGAAATTTTTTGGAATACGCTTGAAGTTTCTCTGGCAAATGGTCATAGACGAAAAACTTAAGAACCTGTTGGATCGCCGGATTCAGGATGATTCCAGAATCTAGCAAGGCATTTGGATCAGTCATAAAACCTCGTAGTAGTAGCGATCGGAGCCGTTCATCGGTTATTTTTTGCGCCCAAACAGACGGGCACCAAAGCCAGCGAAGATAGAGCCAAGCCGGATGAAAAAGCCTGTTTTGCCTGTCTTCACGCCGGATTGATTCAGCGCTTCGGTCAGGTTTGCGGCTTCACCCAGCGCATCAGAGATTTTGTCGCCTGTGTTGGGCTTTTCCGGCTGGTGATAGTCGAAATTCAAATTAGGCATTCAGACATTCCTCTGGTGTAGGAACATTGCGAGTGGCACCGCCTCTTCGGCGATCGGGTAGCCCATCTTTGCTACGTTTTCTTGCCTCTAGGTTGAATTCCAATTCGGGCATCAGCATGGTGATCAGCAGCATAATTACGGGCATCGCCGCCGTGAAGCACAACAGGGCACTGAGTAGAAGGCTGGTGGGAGTCATTTATTCATCCTTTGGTTTTGTGGGATTGGGCGGCTTTTTGGGAGCGGGAGCCACGACCCGCAAACTGAGCAAAGGCTTTGCATCCGCCGTTGTTAGCTCAATTTCCTGCCCTACTTCGTAGGCTTGATTGTCGTGATTCAGGGAATCCAAAACGATAAATTGGGGCATTGGCTTCACCAGATAAAGGTACAAAGTGTCTCCCATGGGAGACAAAATTAAGCGACTGCGTTGGTAAACAAATAAGCGCTGAGGTTGCTTTGCACAAGCTCTTTGACGCTTTCGCCAGCGCGAACCCGCTTACCGCCTTTCATACCAATATCCGGGTCGTCGATCGTTCCAGAAACCGGAGTACCAAACCGAGCCGTGAGCATAAAAGTGGGAGCACTGGTCACACCGCGTAACTGCGCCGCGCCATTGTCGTAAAACATACTGAAATGCTTACCCCATAGCCGCGCTAGAGATACCGTCTGCCCTTCTTTGGCAGTGTTGGCATAGCCTTGACCCACGATCAGATTTGCCGCAGGAATTTCAAACAGAGACGCTACCGCTTCCCGGCTGGCAATGCCCTGACTCGTGCCGGAAATGCTGATAGCGTTGAGAATCACGGGATGGGTGGATAATTGCGTCCACACCGCCTGACCCATGACCATTTTATTCGGGCGCATCAGGCATAAATCCATTGCCGTGCGAATGGCGGTAATGGGGTTGGAGTTTGCCTTATCGCTCCATTGGGATGTCCCCGAAAGCGTAGTGCGTAAGCCAGCCAGGTAGGTGGCACTGGCAAAAGTTTTGTCTGCCACTCGCTTTTCTCTATCGAGTTTGATTAGTTCCATCACCCCTTCGGTGGCGATCGCCTGGGGATTGTAATTACTATCCGCATTATCGATATCCTCTTGAGGCACCGGGCTATCGAGCGCGAAATCCTCAGTAGAATCCGTTTCGCGGCTGGCAGAGAAGGTGATTTGATTGGGTGCCGATAGCCGCCCTACGCGAGTATCAGGAATAGAATACATCTCGCCAAACGTAAATTCATCCCACTCAAACAAACGCTTGCTGACTGGGCGATAGGGCGCAATCATATCGGCAATGTACATCTCATTGCGATAGGCGATCGCCAGCCCCGTAAGCTGCGGATCAATTGGATAAGGAGAAATAGCCATAGGAATTAGTGGTTTAGGGAATTAAAGTCTTGTCCCCTCTCCTGTGGGAGAGGGCTAGGGTGAGGGCAATTAACCTTGGAAGGAGCCAGGGGCTAGCACCATAGAGCCAATGTCGCCGACCACGCCGGAAACCTCCGCAATGCCGATGATCCGGATATTGGCACCCGCTGCCGCTGTAGCCGCGATCGCCCTACCCGTAGCGTCACTGGTGAGGAATGCGCCCCGCGTCACCGTGCCGCCATAAAGCACGGGCACCAACCCAGAGCGAATCACGTCGCAGCGCTCATTTAGGGCAGAATCAATGTCACTGGATACGCCGATCGATAAATCAGCCGCCGCCGTTGCCAAATCCACTTCATTTTCATTCGCGCCAAATTTCACAATCCGATACTTGGGAATCCCACCCGTAGTAATCGCCTTGTAATTCAGCGTCAATCCGTAATTGCGTTGTGCCATAAGTCAGGGAATAGGGAATAGGGAATAGGGAAAGAACTAAACCTGGGTGACTTTTGAAATTGCCTCGGCATAGGAAACCGTGTTGCCTTTTGCTTTCTCAGCTTCCTTGTAATCAGTTGCCAATTTCGCAATTTCAAACGGGTCAGAAAGTGGATTCACCGCCTTATCAGCGCCAGCAATTTCGGCATACTCAACCACCTTCGGCTGATTCTTCAAAAAGCCCTCAAACAGGGTTTTGAGATCGCCCTTAAAGGCAGCTTCACCCTCGCCAAATTCCACCGTTTGCGGCTCTTGCAGCGAAAGCGCGGCGAGAAGCTCCACAGCGGCGTTTTTTTGGGCAGGGAGTAGCTTGCCTTCCTTCACCAGTCCTTCGGCAAAATTCAGGTATTCGGCGCGCTGCAAGGCGATTTCTCTGGCGAGAGCGGCTTGCTCACGCTGGGAGAGTTCGGCTTCCCGTTCGGCGAAATCGGTCGTTTGGGCTTTGTCTTGATCACTCATCGAATTCTCCAGTACAGGCTCTGCATTCGGCGGTGGCATTGCCGCCTCAATCAGCATCTCTTCCACCAGGTAAGAGGGCAGCACCTTATCGGCTGCCTCCATGCCAAATTGATCAATCAAAAAATCTCGAAGATTGCGGAACACGCTGATTTGAGCGCGATCCATCCAATCGGAAAATTCCACTACCCCCTCATCACCGGCTGCAAATTGCACCGCTTTTAGCCCCTTAATTGCCGGAGGCTGGGCACCTAAAAAACCCACATGCCGTAGGTAGTAAGTCCCTGGCACGGGGTTGTGGGGTGAATCAGGAGTGTAAAAGCTGGAAGAAATTTTCTTATAGCGCCCTGCCTCCACCAACTCGGTGAATTGCGGATCAAGCTGGTGAGTATCAGCATCAAGGTTTTTTTCGCTGACTGAAAGGCTCTTAATCCAGCCATAGGCAGGCGCATTATCGCTGGGGTGCCCAATCACGATCGGCGCTTCATGCAGCGCTGGATTGTACGCCGCCGCGCTTTTGGCGAGATCCTCTGGGCTAATCGCCAAAGCATTACCGTGAGCATCAATATGGGAGCCAGCGCGAAAAATTTGCAGCATTCTCAATCCAAAAAGAGGGAAGCCCCGAAGGGCTATGAAATTCCTGAAAATCAACTGCAATGATTTTGCTTTCTCCTTAGCTATAGCCATAGCTGAATCAATTCAGCTTCAAGCAATACTTACAGCGATTTACACTCGCACTGTGGCAAGCAATAGGATTTCTTGATCTCCTTCTCGCCCTTTTGCTTGCCACACTCCCCTTATTTGGTGCGTAATGGGAACCGCAAAGCCCACAATCAAACTGATCCAAGGTGCCACGCTGCGGCGAGTACTGCGTACCCCATGGAATCTCACGAATTACACGGTAACGTGTCAGTTAAGGGATGAACACGGCAACGGCATGGTGAAGGGCACCTTCACGACTACCCTGCAAACCAATCCCCAAACCGGGCTATTGGGGCAAATTGAGCTACTAACCCAAGTTGCGGGTTATGTGGAGATGGGAGATTATTGCGACAGGGGCGCAGGTGAACGAGTCGAAGTCGCGAAA
>NZ_JBFPDP010000038.1:0-53586 GCF_040830845.1 Sivoneniella epilithica UHCC 1019 | reverse complement strand
GATCACCATTTTTGCTGCCAGAGCCGCTGCTGAATTACAACGCCAGCGGGTGGAGTCTGCCCTACAACGGTCTTATGATGAGATGGAACAACGGGTGCAAGAACGCACACGCCAGTTGCGGGAGAGTGAGCAGCAACTCCGCGCTATCTTTAATGCCGAACCTGAATGTGTCAAAATCATTACAGCAGAGGGGGTGCTAGAAAATATGAATCCTGCTGGTCTTGCCATGATTGAGGCAGACAATCTAGCACAGGTGCAGGGTCAGAATATCTGCCCATTAATCGAACCTGCTCACCAACAGGCATTTCTAGAGTTCACCCAACAAGTCGCTGAGGGAAAACCAGGCACGTTAGAGTTTGAAATCATTGGACTCCAGGGAACTCGCTGTTGGCTAGAGTCTCATGCCGTTCCCTTAGATGCTCCAGGCGAACTAACCACGCAGGTTCTAGCCATAACGCGGGATATTACTGATCGCAAACGGGCAGAAGCAGAAATTAGGCAACTCACTGTGGAACTAGAACAGCGGGTCGCCGACCGCACAGCCGACTTGCAAGTGTCTCAAGCTCGGTTTGCAGGCATTCTAGAGATTGCCAACGATGCCATTATTTCAGTTGATTCTAGCCAGCGCATCACATTATTTAATCAGGGAGCCGAGAAGATATTTGGCTATACAGCGACGGAAATCCTGGGGCAATCCCTGGAGTGGCTGCTCCCGCAACGCTTTACCGCACTGCACTATCAACATATTGGCAATTTTGCTCAAGCCAACAGCAATGCCCGCCAGATGGGGGAGCGCAGCGAGATTTTTGGTCGCCGTCAAGATGGTACTGAATTTCCGGCAGAAGCCTCGATTTCCAGGCTGGAGATTGGGGAAGAAATGATTTTTACTGCCATATTGCGAGATGTGAGCGATCGCAAACGCACCGAAGCCGCTTTGCAAGCAAGTGAAACCAAGTTTCGTTCTCTCTGCGAGTGTTCTCCCATTGGCATCTTCATGATGGATGCTGAAGCACAACTCACCTACATGAACTCCCGTGCTCAAGAAATTGCGGGTCATGCCCTTGAGGAATCGTTGGGCAATGAATGGATGGGATTTATTCATCCTGATGACCTCGAATCCTTTCTCAATCAGATGCAAACTTCCACACAGGAACCAAAAGGCGGTGTCTTTGAAGATCTCCGTCATTTTCACAAAGATGGTTCCATGCGCTACGTGCGAGTTCAATATACCCCTACCTTTGGCGCAAATAGTGAATTTCTCGGTTACGTTGGCACAGCCGAAGATGTCACCGAATGGCGGGCAATTGATCGGATGAAAACCGAATTTATCTCTATTGTTAGTCACGAACTGCGAACCCCCCTGACTGCCATCCGAGGCTCATTAGGATTGCTGGCAGCGGGTGTTTACGACCAAAAACCTGAGAAGGGCAAACGCATGGTGCAAGTTGCTGCCCAACAGAGCGATCGCCTGGTGCGGCTGGTTAACGATATTCTCGACCTGCAACGCCTCGAATCCGGCAGAATAAAGCTCACTATGCAAGCCTGTGATGCCACTGTGCTGATGCAGCAATCCGTTGACACCATGCGACCCGGTGCCGAACAAAATCAAATTCAGCTGCTAGTCACTTCCCTGCCCATTCAAGTTTGGGCTGCCCCCGACTCCATCATCCAAACTCTGACAAATTTGCTCAGCAACGCGATTAAGTTCTCTAATCCAGGTAGCAAGATTTGGCTGTCGGTAGAAATGAAGAATGAAGGAAATTCCCAATTCCCAATTCTCAATTCTCACGCTCTCTTTACCCTCCAAGACGAAGGGCGCGGCATTCCCACCGAGAAACTCGAAGTTATTTTTGAGCGATTTCAGCAGGTAGATGCGTCGGATTCGCGGGAAAAAGGCGGGACTGGCTTAGGATTAGCCATCTGCCGCAAAATCATTGAGCAGCATGAGGGACGCATCTGGGCAGAGAGTGTTTTGGGCAAGGGTAGTACTTTTTACTTCACCCTGCCCCTGGCGAATGAAGACTGATTTCAGCCCTCTTGCACCATCATAGATGAGAATTCCCAGAATTTGCTCAATCGGCGGCGGGTACTCAGGTCAATCGTTACCGCGTGAGATGGAAATCATTCATCACTCTGCTTAGGGTGAATTTACTGTTGGGCATAATGTTTAAACTCAATGGGTTTTTATCGCAATCCTAAATACTTTGTAAAAGGCATTTACATCATATGGTGGCAAAACGAGTGCTGGTGGTTGATGACGAAGAGCCCATTCAGGATGTGATTCAGGGATGCCTGGAGGACGTGGGCGGATGGGAAGTTCTGAGAGCAGCATCGGGGGGTGAGGGAGTTGACCTGGCGCGATCGCGCCTGCCAGACGGGATTTTACTGGATGTCTCAATGCCAGGAATGGATGGGTTTGAAGTGCTGCAACGGTTGCAGGCAGACCCCGCAACTCAATTAATTCCGGTGATTTTGTTAACGGCGCGAGTGCAACCAGAAGACCGAGCTAAGTTTGCCGAATTAGCCATCACCGGGGTGATTTTGAAGCCGTTTGACCCAATGGCGTTGGTCGATCAGGTGGCAGCGGCGTTCGGCTGGGAAATGTAAAGTTTTACAACTTCAAAAGTTCTTCAAATCTTTTCTGTAGGGTGAGGATGAGCAAAGCTATTCAAATCGGCTTAACTCAAGGCTCCAGTTCTCTAGCGATCTCGCAAAACTCAGCATTGGCTATCGTGCGAGTTGTCGCCAATCGCTAGAATTATTGCAATCAAATGGAAGTGGTTAAGATGTCCACCCGGCGTGTTTTAGTGATTGACGACGAAGATGCCGTTCGCGAGGTGGTGCAGGGTTGCTTTGAGGAGGTCGCTGGGTGGCAGGTGTTGAGTGCCAGTTCAGGGCAGGAAGGATTGGAAAAAGCACTGACAGAAAAACCGGACGCGATCGTGCTGGATATGATGATGCCGGAAATGAGTGGAATTATGTTTCTCCGAGCACTCAGCGACAACCCTACCATTCGGGCTATCCCTGTGGTGTTACTCAGCGCCAGAACGGATCTCATCGACCCGGATGCCTTTCCCATGATGGGTGTTAGAGGCGCGATCGCCAAACCCTTTGATCCCTTTGTAATGGTCAGACAAGTGGCTGAATTCCTCCGCTGGGCGATCGAGGAATAGATCTAGTTCAATGGATCAAAATTGTTGCTTGTCTGCACTCTTCTTAGCGTCTTCAAAATTTCTTCAAAACTTCGATCTACTTTGAAACGATGCAAAACATGTGTCCCAACAAATCGAAACTCTGCTTGCTAAATCTTTAATTTGTGAGGCGATTGAATTGATATGGCTGACTGCCCCTGCTGCTCTCATCAACTGTTGCGTCATATTCGCCAGCATCAAGTCCATTGGTTTTGTCGCCATTGCTGGCAAGAAATGCCGACACTAAAGCAAGAAACTTCTGTAGGTGTCCCATCATTGCTGGAAGCAAAATTCTCAAAGTCTATCTTGACGCGCTCGCTCGTTAGTGGATTTGTTTGATCACAACATTCTTTTGATGATTTACCCTCGCTCACGATTGACCTGTTCAGTCTCAGCCGCATTGTTACAGAACTTGTCAATAGCATCTGCAAATACAGGTCAGCAGGGGGAATTATTACAGTATCAGTCAGCATTGAGGAGTCCGAAGTCCGAAATCAGGAGTCAGAATTAATTCAAAATTCTCTTCACTCTTGCCTCCTTCTCAAAGTCATGGTATTGGAGTTGAGATTGTCGTGAAAGCACAAACTCGCATCTTTGATAAGTTCTACCGCATTCCCAACCATGCTCCGGGAAGCGTACCGGCACTAGCTTAGAACTGACATTGCTCAAGCAGTTAGTGGAACAAATCGGTGGCACGATCGCGGTAGAAGCGCTAATTAATACACTTATTCCATCGTCAAATTGGCGATCGTACCTCAATCAGAGAAACTATGTACCTCAATTAAAGAAACTATAAAAATGCCTGAATTACTACTTGATTCTCTTCTCTCTTGCACAACGATGTCCTGCACCAATGAACTGGCACGACTCAAAGCAGTGTATCAGTTTCAAGATTTGGAGCCTGCCCCCGATCGGGCATTGGATGACTTGACAGCATTAGCGGCTGATCTATGCCAGACCTCAATGGCACTCGTGAGTTTTATGGGAGCCGATCATCAATGGGTTAAATCTAAAGTTGGGATCACTCTGACGGAGATTCGACGAGATCTTGCGTTTTGTAACCACACCATTCGCCAGTCAGATGTCTTTGTGATTCCAGATACCCTGGATGATCTTCACTTTGCCACCTATCCGTTCGTCACGCACTCTCCCCATATCCGGTTTTATGCCGGAGTCCCCTTGGTCACGGCGGGTGGTTGCGTTCTAGGTACACTCTGCGTCATGGACTCCGAACCGCGTGATCTGAGCCAGAAACAACGGCAGGGATTGCAGACCCTTTGTTACCAAGTCATGGCGCAACTGGAGCTAAAGCGCAACACCACGAAGCTGCGTCAAATTATCCCTGAAATTAAACAATTGAAACAGCAATTGATTGCCCAGGAATTGCTGGGTCAACAAGATTCAATTCTGTTTAATCTGGCAAATCAAATTCGTAATTCTCTGGATCTGGACACGATTTTACAAACTGCTGTCAATGAAATTCATACCCTGTTGCAAGTCGATCGCTGTGACTTTGTGTGGTGCCTACCGCACGGAGATCAGTTCAGATTCACCGTCACGCACGAAGCAACCAACTCAGAGATCCCCAGCGCCTTGGGTGAACTTCCGGTCGAACCTAGCTCTATTCTGACGCAAGCCATCCTCAATCTAGAAATGCTGCGAGTTGAGGATATTTCTGCCACCTCGACTGTTCTTACCCCGCAGGATCGAGCACTTTTGCACCGACTGCAAGCCACCTCAGTGCTGTTGCTCCCACTCAAAACCCATTCTGGTCAACTGGGTGCCCTTATTTGTCATCACTGTCACGGTTCTCGCCAATGGACTGAGAGCGAAGTCCGGTTACTTAAAGCGGTTACTGATCAGGTGGCGATCGCCCTCGACCAGGCAGAACTGCTTGCCCAAACGCGAGCCACCGCTTTTGCTGCCCAAGCTCAAGCAAACCATCTGGGAACTGCGCTGAGCCAGTTGCAGCAAACCCAAATGCAACTGGTGCAGCAGGAGAAAATGTCGAGCCTGGGGCAATTGGTTGCTGGAGTTGCCCATGAAATCAACAATCCGGTTAACTTTATCAACGGCAATATCGCCTATGCGACTGATTATGTCGGGGATCTGTTGGAACTGTTGAATCTTTACCAGTCAACCTACGCCAATCCAACTGCTGCGATTCAGGAAAAAGTGGCGGCGATCGACCTGGATTTCCTATCGGAGGATCTACCTAGTCTGTTGTCGTCAATGCGGATGGGCGGGGAACGAATTCGCCAAATTGTGTTGTCTCTGCGGAACTTTTCTCGCCTGGATGAAGCCGAAATGAAACCTGTGAATATCCACGAAGGGATTGACAACACGTTGTTGATTTTGAAGAGTCGCCTGAAACTGACTAGTGCCAAATTTGAGATTCGAGTGACTAAGAACTATGGAAATTTACGACCTGTCGATTGTTATGCAGGTCAATTGAACCAGGTATTTATGAATATTTTGGGTAACGCGATCGATGCTTTAGATGAAACCTCCAATCCCACCATTACCATTCACACGGAACTGATTAATAGATCAAAAAATAGTGAGTTAGATTTATCCCAACCATCGCCAACTGATAGCGTCGTAATTCGGATTCAGGATAACGGCTCTGGCATGACAGAAACAACTCGGCAAAAACTATTCAACCCATTTTTTACGACAAAACCAATTGGGAAAGGAACTGGACTAGGACTGTCCATTAGCTATCAAATTGTGGTTGAAAAACATGGTGGTATTCTAAGATGCTCATCAGAACTAGGAAAAGGCAGCGAGTTCTGGATTCAAATTCCCGTTGAGCCTCTGGTTAAAAACACCTAAACGCTAAGTCCTAAGAAGTCGAAGATTTAAATAAGCACAATAAGCCTGTAAAAAATTATCAAATATCCTCACTAAGGTCGGATTTTGGGAATGCTGAAAGCAAACGCCACTAGTGATTCATTCATCTATCCAAAAACTATGCCCGCTGGTACAACAAGTTTACCGATCGTTCTTGCGCTCGACGACAGCCCAGTCATTCATCAACTGATTAAACGGGCATTGGAGCCAGAATATCAGGTCATGACAGCCGCTAATGCAGTTGATGCCCTGTCAATCATTTATCATGAATCGATTTCAGTGCTGCTATTGGATGTGCAGATGCCAGAGGTGAATGGTTTAGAGTTTTGCCGCACGGTGCGAAGCTTGCTTCAGTTTCAGCATTTACCCGTCATTATGGTGACTTCTCAAGATAGCCCATTCGATCGAGTAAAAGGGCATCTGGCGGGGGCAACGGAATATTTGACCAAACCTTTCGATGCTGAACAATTGCGAGAAACGGTACGAAAATTTATTGGCACTTCGTCGTTTAAATCAAAAGACTCGATTTAAAAGCATGGGAGCAATTTCATTAATCGCCAAAATGTGTTGGGCGGCTCCCAGGGCGATCGCTTCTTTGGGCATGCCAAACACAACGCAAGTTTGCTCATCTTGCGCAATGGTGGTGCTTCCAGCTTGGGCGATCGCCTGCAACCCATCTGCACCATCCCGCCCCATGCCGGTGAGCAAGATGCCAATAGTCGATCGCGGATAGCAGGCGGCAACAGCTTGAAACAGAACTGTGGCAGAAGGACGATGACCGGAAACGGGAGGTGTGCTGACAGTAATGAACCGTCTTTGAGTGTCGAGTTGCAGATGTTGTCGTTCGGGGGCGAAGTAGACAGTGCCGGGTTTGGGAAGTTCTCCCGGTTGGGCGATCTTCACGCGCAGGGAGCATTCTGTTGCCAGCCAATCCACCAGTCCTTGCAGAAAGCCTTCGCTAATATGTTGGACACACAAAATCGGGATGGGAAAGGTTGCGGGCAATTGTTTCAGGATTGCATGCAATGCCTGGGGACCGCCTGTGGAGGCTCCGATCGCCACGACTTTGGGAATTGAGAATTGAGAATTGAGAATTGAGAATGGCGAGTTGCTGGCAGGTTTTAGGCTGAAGGCTTCGGGCTTACTCTTGGGGCTGGTAGGCGGCGTTCTGAGTGCAACCGGCTCAGTTCTGGAAGCGTGGCGGGTAAAGACCGTCACCCCTGCTAGAACTTTGATCCGGTTGATTAATTCGTGCTTGACCTGTTCATAGTCTGAAAGGGAATTGATGCTGGGTTTGGGGAAGACATCCACAGCGCCTGCTTGCAGTAATTGAAACACATTGCGAGAATCTTCTTGGGTATCGACGGAGGTGCTGATCACCAGAATGGGACGGGGATAGGCTGCCATGATGATGCGGGTCAGTTCCAAGCCATCCATTTTGGGCATGTGCAGGTCGGTACAGATCACTTGGGGCTGTACAGTTGAAATTTGCTCTAATGCTGCTACGCCATTGGAGGCAGTTCCCACCACATCGACTTCCGGAGAACTCGCTAAAATTCGTTTGAGGATGGTTAAGGCGACGGGCGAATCCTCCACCAGGAAGACCCGGATGGGAGCAGAGCTTTTCATACTAACCGTTTTAGGGTTGACAGTAAGGCTTCTTGATTAAAGCTGCCTTTGGTGATGTAGGCATTGGCTCCGGCTTCTGCACCCCGGCGTTTATCCTCATCGCTGGCAAGGGATGTGACCAGAACAATCGGCAGGTCGGTATATTCCTGGTATTGCCGAATTTTGGCAGTTAAGCCCAATCCATCTAGATTTGGCATTTGAATATCAGTGACGACAGCATCCACTATGTGCGATCGCAGTTTGTTCAAGCCATCCAATCCATCAATAGCAGTAATCACTTGATAGCCTGCGGTTTCCAAAACCCGTTTTTCCTGAGTGCGGGTGGCAATCGAATCTTCAACTAACAAAATGGTCTGTTTCGTAGATGTGGACTGGCGGGTTTGGGCGGGAGACATTGAATGCGATCGCGATCGGGCTGATTTCACCAAGTCTTGGGGATTCAGCACCATGCACACATCGCCTGTGCCTAAAATCGTTGCCCCAGAGACATTGCGGACTCTTTTAAGCAATTGACTTTGGGGTTTGATCACCACATCCTGTTCATCCACTAAAGCATCGACAATCACTCCCAGTTGTTCTTGCCCCACCTCAAGAATGATGCAGGAAAGTGATGTCTGTTGCGTCAATCCAGATGCCATCAGCGGCAGTTCTAGCAGATCAGCTAGTTGCACGATCGAAATCGGTTGGTTCTCGCGAACGATCGTGTCGTGTCCTTCTAAGGGAAAAATTTCTTCTGGCTTAACCAGACAGGCAGTCCGCACAAACTCAACTGGGATGGCGTAGAGCATTTCATTCACCTGTACGATCAAAACATGGGCGGTTGCCAGAGTGATGCCGAGATTGACCCGCAGCGTACATCCCTGTCCCGGAGCCGATTCTATCTCGATCGTGCCTTTCAATTTCTCGACATTGGTTTGCACCACATCCAGTCCCACACCGCGTCCCGATACTTCCGTTACCAGGGGAGCCGTCGAGAATCCCGGTGCCAAGATCAACGCCTGAATCTGGCTAGGAGCCATTGCTGCCAACTCATCCTCGCGGCAGATGCCTCGTTTGAGCGCCGTTTGTTTGATTCTGTTCAGATCCAGCCCGCGACCATCATCACTGATTTCCAGGACAATATTGGTGGGAGTTTGGTAAGCCCGGAGCCGGATGGTTGCTGTTGCCAATTTGCCTAGCCGCTCTCGTTCTTGGGGTGGCTCAATGCCATGATCGATCGCATTTCGCAGCATGTGCATCAGCGGATCTTTCATTTCCTCTAACAGGCGTTTATCGGCAAGGGTATCTCTGCCCTCCAGGATCAACTCCACCGATTTCCCTTGCTGCCGTGCTAGGTCACGCACCATGCGGGGGAAGATGTTAAAGATCGTCGAAAACGGCAGTAGTCGCAAGGTGCGAATTCCTTTTTCTAGATCGCCACTCAGTTGTTCTAGACGAGTCGTGTCTTCCGAGAGGGAACTTCGCAGCGTTTTCACCAACTGCCCCAACTGCTCCAAACGTAACTCGGTGCGATGATGGCAGGTTTCTAACCGTTGGAGTGCGCCGTTGCCCTGTTGAGCTTGACTGAACGCAAACCGATTTGTGAACAGATCCCGGTTCCATTCTTCCCACAGGTTGGCGATCGCCTCAATCTCGCTCAACCGATGAGCAATCCGAATTTTGGTTACGATTAACTCTCCTGCCTGCGTCATCAATATATCCAGGTGGCGTGTGTCAACGCGAATGGTTTCGATGCGGTAGTTAGAGGAGTGCTGAGTGCTGAGTGCTGAGTGCTGAGGTGGGGGTGGGAGAAAAGAATTTTGAGTGTTGAATTTTGTTGCTTGCTTTTCTGTCAGAGTATATTGAATTAAGCTCTCTGTGTCCCTGTGTTCCAGTGTCTCCGTGTTTCCGTCTACTCTCTCTACCCCCTCATCTTCCCCATTTTCTCTATCTTCAACACCCGCTCCCCCCTTCCCCGCTCCCATCAATTCTGCCAGGGCATAAAACGTATCAACTCCGGCAGGTTCTCCGGTGACAGCGGTGTGAACCAGTTTGCGGATGGCGGCGATCGCATGGGCAAGACGTTCATACGGTGTCTCAGTCGAAGCATTGCCCAATGGGGAGACAGGGATTTGTTGTCGCTTCAGTTGAGTCAAAACATGCTCAATCTGATGTGCCAGAGTACCCACGTCTTTGACTCCCAGCATATTGGCATCGCCTTTGAGGGAGTGTGCTTCCCGCATTAAGGCTTCTAAAACAGACAAATCATCGGGGTGGGTTTCTAAATGGAGCAACCCATCATCCAGGTTTTGCAGATGTTCTTCGCTGGCTGCTTTAAAGATAGATCTGAGCTCGTCGTCGTCGATCATCATGGTGTTAAATCCTTCTTAGACAACGGCTTTTAGTTCTTGAGCGGCATCATTGAGCCGTTGGGTGCCAACTCTGATTTGGCTGATGCCAGAGGCGGTTTCTCTGGCAGCAATATTGAGCGAGTTCATTGCTTCTACCACCTGTTGCACGGCGATCGCCTGCTGCTTGGAAGTCAGAGAAATTTGCTGACCGTTGAGGGCGATCGTTTTGATGGCATCGACAATCTTTTCCACCGTCTTCGTGCCTTCATCCGTTACCATGACGGTAGAGTTGGTCGAGCTTTGAATGTCTACGACCAGGGCATTAATTTTTGCTGCCGATTTCTTACTTTCATCTGCCAGTTTGCGAATTTCGGCGGCAACGACGGCAAAGCCTTTGCCATGTTCGCCAGCTCGGACTGCTTCGACAGCGGCATTCAGTGCCAGCATATTGGTTTGATTTGCCAGGTCACCGACGAGGTTAGAAATCATCCCGATTTGGCTGGTCTGTTGGCTTAGGTGGAGAATTTGCTCGGCAATGTCGCCTACTTTTTCTCGCAAGCTAGATCGACTAGTCTGACCATCTTGAGTGCGCCCGTCTACCAGCAGCAACACCTGTTGTGCACCTGTTGCGGCGGCTTCTGCTTGTTCGGCAGACTGGCGTGAGGAGGCATCCAATTCGTCCATTGTGGTCGTGGTTTGGTTGACGGATGTCGCCTGTTGGAGAGAAGCCCGTTCTTGTTGCTCGATCGTGGTGGCAATTTCGGTGGTAGAGACGGCGATCGCGCTGGCTGATGCGTTCATTCGTCGTGATGTCCGGCTAATCACCCAAAACGCAGTTAGGGTAGACAACAGGAGAGATAAACCACTGACCAGCATCACCATCAGCTTGAGCGTATTGAGGGCATCCTGCTGTTGCCGGGTGGCAGTTGCAACCGCCTGATCTTCTCGAAGTTGCAGTTCTTCAATCAAAGCAGTAATATCGTCCGCTTTCTGGCGATTTCCACTATCACTCCAGGTTTTCACGGCTGCTTCCACCTTTCCCTGATCCACTAGCTCAATCATGTTCAATTGAGTGGTACTTAGGTCATTCAACATGGACTCGATCTTGAGCAAAATTTGACGATCGCGCTCATCCTTGACGATTGTCATCAACTTGGCTAATAGTTCCTTGGCTTGATTCTGCGCTTTCCGGTAGCTATCCAGGGATTTCTGATTTTTAACCAACAAATACGCCTCAAGTGCCTTATCGTGGCCTTGCATACTAACGGCAAGATAATTCACGGCAGAATCTATTTGCTCAGAGAGATGCAAGTCTTCCGATCTCTGATTGACGATATTGATGTTGAGGATAGTTGCGATCGTAGAAGCCAGCAATGCCAGCAATGGAACGGCATATCCAGCGATGATCCAATATCTCAGTTTCCACTTGCGTTTATCTTTCATCTTGCTACCTCTTGTGGAGTGAACATTTACTCGATCGAGCTTAGAATGCACATTTAATAAAACTGCAATCTTAAAACTGCAATCTTCTGTAACGCTCAACTGGTGTTAAGCCTCTTCATTGACAATCAAAACTTCTGAAGTCAAAAGTTTAGAGAGATTGATAATGCTCATCATCCGGTCTTGGTAAGGAGCAATCCCCTGGAGATAGTCGTCCTTGTCAGAATGCATGGTAATTGGAGCAGGGGTCATTTGAGATGGATGAATATAGGTCACATCAAAAATGTGATCGACGGCAATGCCCGCGACTCGTTGCTCCAGACGCACGACAACCGCTTTTGGCTGCGATCGCACCGTATTCATGGGCAAATCAATCACGTCACTGATATTGATCAAGGTGACAATTTCACCGCGTAAATTAATATTGCCCACAATGTGCGGCGGACAACAGGGAATTGGGGTGATTTTGTGAATCTCGGTAAACTCATGCACCGTTTCCAAACCAAGCCCGAAGTATTCGCCCCCCAAGCCCACAACCGCCAGCGGCAGTAACCCAGCCGAGTCCTGGTCATCGATCGGACACTGCAACGCGGCGGTTCGCTTCTGTAAAACCTGCCGCGCTTGTGCATCGAAATGGTCATACAAGCCTTGCTCAAATCCTGCATCAGTGGGACGTTTCAGCGCACCATTCACCGATCCGTTTGGAGCATCCGCATTTGAATTGAGAACCGTACGAACCATGCCATAGTGCACGAGCGATTCAGGATTAAGCAGTGTGGCAATCCCATCTTCAAGGTTGGCAACACCAATCACCAATCCATTCTGCAAACTCGCTTGTGATTGACTATACAGATTGGCAGTGATCTGATTAGGGGCGATCGCTTGCACACTCTCCACCTGACTGACGATAATGCCGACTCGCTGACTCTGCCATTCCAACACAATCACGCTGTCAGTCAGTTGAAAGGGAGGGCGTGGTTGTCCTAAGCGGTGATATAGATCCAACACGGGCAGGAGTTCTCCCCGCAGGTTAAGCACACCCAACATTGCCGTGGAAACTTCCGAAATCGCAGTCACCTCTGGCAGAAAGAAGAGTTCTTGCACGGCTGTAGCCGGAATGCCACAGCGTGAGTGGTTGAGGCTGAACATTAAGTAAGATTGCTCGTTCATAGCGATTTTGGATTTGTGGGTTGAGTTTCAGAAATCGGAGTTCTTAGCAATCATTCCTAAATGCTTCAGAAGGTGTGATTTTAATTCGGCAATGGTTTGGGGATTGCTGGAAGTGACTGCTTGCTCCTGGGGTAAACTTTGCAAAACTTCCAAGAGCGATCGCCAGGTTTTTTGAGCCTGTTTTGCATTTCCTTCTCGCTCATAGATGGAACCCAATTCCAGATAGGCGGAAACAGATTTGGGAACCAAATAAATAATGCGTTTTAAGGAAAATTTTGCACTGTTAATATCACTTTGTTCCTCTGCAATCTGAGCTAACAGGTAATAGGGTTCAATTGCCAGCGGATTGATCTGAAGTGCTTGCTGACAGGCTTGAGTAGCATGGGAATATTCACCCAAATTCGCGTAAGCTTCTGCCATCAAACAATACGCCTGGAAGTGCTGAGGAGCAAGGGAAACCAGTTGTTTCGCTATTTGACTCGCATCGACGTAGGCTTTTTGAGTGAGCGATCGCTGAACTTTATCTAGGAGAGTTTGCTGAGTGGCTTCTTTCACCCCCAGATCCTCGTCCAGTGAAGGGAGGGGGGAGGGTGATTTCATGCAAGGAGAGTCAATTGGCAACGGATGGAGAACGGATGAGTTAAGTGGTTTCCTTTCAGGTTTATCCGTTTCATTCGCTCCAAAATCCGTTGCCAATCTTTGATAAACTAC
Source organism: Sivoneniella epilithica UHCC 1019 (assembly GCF_040830845.1). Lineage (NCBI taxonomy): Bacteria > Bacillati > Cyanobacteriota > Cyanophyceae > Leptolyngbyales > Leptolyngbyaceae > Sivoneniella > Sivoneniella epilithica. The sequence goes on along the minus strand of NZ_JBFPDP010000038.1, from coordinate 40,262 downwards.
AGATTGCGGAAAGCTTTTAAGTTGAAAGGGTTCAGTTTTTTGTCCGTGCAATTCTGTGTGACCTGTGAAGAGAAATCCATCCGGTGCAAGTGAGCGGTAGAACTTTTCCAGAACCAGACCGATCGCAGGAAAATCGAAATAAATAAACACATTGCGGCAAAAAATTAAATCCAGATTATAAATCCTGGAATCATAACTGGGATAGGAATCTTGCACCAAATTTCCGGGTTGAAAAGTGACCATTTGTCGAATACTTGGATCAATTTCCCAACCTTTACGGTGCGATCGAAAGTAGTGATTTTTGATCATCGGATCAGTTGTCCGAAAAGACCAATCGCTGTAAATGCCCTGTCGCGCTAGGGCGATCGCGGATTGGTTGATGTCCGTCCCCAAAATTAAAATATCCCACGCTTGATGATCAGGGATCAGCTCCTTTAATAAAATGGCAAGCGAGTAAGCTTCTTCCCCTGTCGAACAACCAGCGCTCCAAAACCGTAATGTTGGTCTATATAATTGTCCCTTAACGTCGTTGTGAGTCAAGCTAAGCTGCCGTTTGTGCTCGATCATCTCTGGGAGAATCTGATTTCTCAACAGCCAAAACTGCCCCTGATCTCGAAAGAAATAACTTTCAGTAACACTCAGCAAGGAGACTAACCATTGCCATTCTGTTACATCAGAAAGTAGTTGTCTTTGGGTGATCAAATAAATGTAGTAATCGTTAAACGAAGGTAATCCTAATCCTTTGATTCGTGTCAAAATACTTTTCTTAAAGCCATCCTGATGTTGTGGCTGGATGTGTATTCCTAGGGTGTCAGCAATTAGGTCAATAATCTGTAAAAAACTCAGGTCGTGATTTGCTTGAGAGTTAGATGTAAGTAGGGTGAGGCGATCGCTGATCATGGGATTCATCATTAACTTAGGATGTATTACGCTGCGCTAACGCATCCTAACGAGTTCTACTCAGTTTTCCCATTTCAAAGTTTCGACGAAGATGGCATGATAAATCGTATTGTTTGTTTAACTACCTTTACATCATTTTTGAGTAACCAATCCTCGACTTTTTGAAAAAGTCGGAGGTATATCTCTCTATATACATGTTAGGACGCTGATTGAATGCAGCATCGACACACTCACGAAAGCTATCAAACTCATCCCAACGCAGTCTCATCCAATTCTTGAGGACAAACCACCATCGCTCGATCTTATTGAGGTCTGGTGAGTAAGGTGGTAAATACCACAGTTCACAACCTGCCTCTGCCACGAGTTCCTTGATCAATTGAGCATGATGAAAACTGACATTGTCAATCATAATGCCATCACCGGGTTCCAATTGGGGCAAAATGCACTCGGCTATATTGCAACTTAAATGCACATTAGCTTATACCAATCTAACGGCTTAGCTAGACAGCTTTTGAGTGATGCGCGATCGCTATCTCTTCAATATAGCTAGTTAAACCAGACTCCTTATCGAGTGCAAAATGCCGTTTGCTCGGTAGCACACTCGCGTCAGCTTCCTAGTGGTCGGTGTAAATGCGCGCGTCTGATCGATACGAGTCGGTAGAGAGTCCCCTAACGTTTTTCATGATATCGTCTGAGCCACAGGTAGGGCAGAGGAGATAAGGCTTCATGGTGGAGGACTGAGATTCGCAGATGCAAAACGAATAACTAAGCTATGATACCTACTCCTAATTATCTCTGCCCTTTATGAAAAGGCACTACTGCCGATTAATTTACAGCCTAGAGCGAACAAATTTATCCAGGCGCTCCATGCCTTTTTTGATGGTGTCTGTGTCTGTGGCGTAGGAAATGCGGACATAGCCATCGCTACCAAAGGCAACGCCAGGAACCATGACGGCTTGTTGCTCTTCTAGCAATGTTTCACAAAATTCGATCGACTTCATGCCCGTACGTTTGATATTGGGCAGCAGGTAAAATGCGCCATTGGGTTCCACGCAGGTGATACCCGGCATCTCGTTGAGGTAGCTCAGCATTAATTTTCGGCGTTGGGAAAACGCTTTCAGCATATCTTGGATGAAGTCTTGAGAGCCTTCGAGGGCTGCGATCGCCCCATACTGGGCAAACGTGCAGACATTGGAAGTGCTGTGTCCTTGAACTAAACTGCAAGCCCGAATCAGTTCAACAGGAGCCGCTAAAAAGCCAATTCGCCAGCCCGTCATAGCATAAGCTTTGGCAAAACCACTGCTGATAATCGTGCGTTCAAACGCTTCTGGGCTGACGGCTCCAATGCTCAGGTGTTCGGCTCCATCGTAAAGCAGCTTTTCGTAAATCTCATCGGAAACGACATACAGATCATGTTCGAGGACAACTTTTGCCAAAGCGCGAACTTCATCCGGTGAGTAAACCATCCCCGTGGGATTGGAAGGTGAATTCAAGACAAACAGGCGCGTATTCGGGGTAATTGCTTGCTGTAGCTGCTCTGGAGTGATTTTAAAGCCTGTGGTTTCATCGGTTTGGACAATCACAGGAGTGCCACCCGCTAGAGTCACCATTTCGGGATAGCTGAGCCAGTAGGGAGCGGGAATGATCACTTCGTCTCCTGGCTGAATCGTTGCCATCATTAGGTTATAGAGCGAATGCTTGCCGCCGTTGGTCACAATGACGTTTTCAGCGCCGTAGCACAGTCCGTTCTCGGTTTGCAGCTTTTGGGCGATCGCCTGCCGCAGTTTCATCTCACCTGCTACGGCTCCATAGCGAGTTTTGCCAGCTTCTAGCGCGTCTGTTGCTGCTTGGCGAATGTGGGCTGGAGTCGGAAAATCTGGCTCCCCTACGCTGAAGTTGCAGACATCAGCACCCTCAGCTTTCATCGCTTTTGCCTTCGAGTCGATCGCCAAGGTGAGTGAAGGGTTCACCTGCCCAACCCGTGCCGCTAGTCTCATTTGCATCCCGTTTACCACTGCTGCTTTGATTTAATCAGGATACCTCAGCTATCTTTGTCTAAAGCATGGTTTTTAATATTTTGTCAGCGAATCCAGACGATGCCTTTAAATTACACTTCTGCGCTAGTTGCGATCGCTGCGCCCAACTTCGATCGCCTGGTTAATTTTTACCAAGCGCTTTTAACGCAAGAACCCACTGTTTATACGCCCAACATCTATGCAGAATTCCAACTGCCCGGAGTAAAACTAGGCATCTACCGACCCAAAACAAACTCAAAACTCAAAACTCAAAATATCTCCTGCGGAGACGCTACGCGAACAAAACTCAAAACTTCCATCAGCCTTTGCCTAGAAGTGAGCGATCTAGAAGCCGCGATCGCCTATCTAACAGAATTGGGCTATCCTCTCTCTGGTGAAATTCTTACTGCCTCCCATGGCAAAGAAATTTATGCATACGATCCCGATGGCAATAGATTGATTCTGCATCAAGCCATTGATCGCTAGATCAAATAGATCAGTAGGAAAAGTAGCATTGTGACTTTTTGCTTTCTACAAATCAGTCTCAATTAGTCAAACTCACCAAATTCTAAGATTGGGCTATTGCCGGAAAGCCCGTCATAATCGCCAATTAGGTTTGCCATTATTAGTTTGCTGACCCGCGCACTGCGCCAATAGCTAGTGTGATCAGCAATGAGTCCTAGTGCCATTGCTACATCTCCAATACTTTTTTTAATGAAATTACGTTCTCCTAAATAGCGATCGCGAAAAAACAACTCCGTATCATCTAAATCGAGGCTGGCGCGCAGGGGATAGGCAAAGATATCGGATGCATGAATCACGTTGATCCATCGTAAAGCCGTACCGGAATAGCCGCCAGCAAAAGTTTTTAGCCGCTGCTCATCCATGTTCATCATTTGCTTAAAGATCAACAATGGACAACCCAACGTTGTAATACTGCGTAGCTTTACTTTGCGTTTATTGGGCGAATCTACTAGACCGTTAATCACGCTGCGAAAATAATAAGCCGGATCAGATGTGCCATAGTCTGAAAACAGCAAATCCCATAAAATGACGCTACTGAGAGAATGTGCCACTAGGTGTAGATCTTCGTCATAGGGATTGTCGGTTAGGAAGTTGAGAAACTGCATGGCAACGGTACGGCGGATTTCGCGTCCTTGCTGGCTGCTAAGATATTTGAAAATATCTTGAAAGAATCCTGTAATCAGTTGTTCTCGACGTTGACGATAGTGAAAGACATCATCGATATCAACTTGGGGATAATCCCATTTAAAGTTTTCTAAGTCTTGCTGAACATAATCCCAAATTTCATTCGTGCTACCCAATTCTTCACCCCAGTAGCTGGAATAAAACTCAGGCAAAGTCAATCCGCGATCTGAAAAATCTGCAATCAAACGATCGCGTAGTGGATCGGCATAGCCAGATCGCCGAACTGAAGCTCCATGCATAAACCACACTAGCATTCTGCGGCTCCTCACTCATGATGATTTTTATGCCCCAATAGGTGATGACATACTATCGTTTTACCATCATGCAGTCTCATTCTGAACAAATACCAAATTTAAGGAATTCGCTTTGATTTCCTTGAAGCCTTAACCAGTTCTATTTAAACCGGATAGCGATGAACCGTTTTCAACAAGCTTGCGCGATCGCGCTTTCCATTTATGTGTTGTACCTTTTGAAAGCCGCCGCTGGGATTGATATTTCACCGCGATACCATGCGATCGATTTGATTAAAATTCCTGCAAATTCCTTAGTTAATCGCTTTAATGATGCAATGCGTTTTTTAACTTAAGCTTTTTCGGCGTTGCTGAATGCAAGTATGATTTCTGATTGTAGGGGTAGGTCTTGTGCCTGCCCTAATGCAAGTATGATTTCTGATTGTAGGGGTAGGTCTTGTGCCTACCCTGCCGAGGATAGAGGGCAACCACAAGGGATTGCCCCTACAAATTTCATCCCCCAATTCAACAATGCCGCTTTTTCCCTTAAGATTAGCGAGTTGAGCCGTCCCCCACTAGCTGCCAACAGTCCTGCGCGATCGCCCACTCTTCTTGAGTATGAATTACCAGCACCTTGACTGTCGAGTCTGATGTAGCGATATCAACATCAATAGGACGGCTATTATTTTTTTCAAGATCAATCTTTACGCCCAAAAAATCGAAGGTTTGACAGGCAAGCTCTCGCACTAAGGGCACATTCTCGCCTACGCCTGCCGTAAAGACGATCGCATCAAGTCGATCCAAGTCTGCCAACATCGACCCGATCGCCGACTTAAGATGATGGATATACATATCAAAAGCTAACTTGGCGCGATCGTTGCCTTTCTCAATTTCAGCAAGAATCTGACGCATATCTGCACCCACTCCAGAAATCCCCTTCAGACCCGACTCTTTGTTGAGCATAGTATCCAGTTCATCGGCAGTGTAGCCCTGATTTCGCATTAGATAAATCAAAATGCCGGGGTCAAGCGAACCGGAACGACTGCCCATCATCAAGCCGTCCAGCGGCGTAAAACCCATAGTCGTATCTACGCTGTAGCCATTGCGAATTGCAGCCAAAGAGCAACCGTTGCCCAAATGACAGGTAATCAGCCTTAGATCTGGCAAATCGCGCTTCAGTAGTTGAGCCGCTCGTTCAGAGCAATATTTATGACTGGTGCCATGAAACCCATAGCGACGAATTCCGGCTTCAAGCCAGTTATAGGGACCCGGATAGACATAGACATCGGGTGGCAAATGGGCATGAAAGGCAGTATCAAATACGGCAACCTGCGGCACTTCGGTTCCCAAAATCTGCTCGATGGTTTCAATTCCTTCTAGATTAACGGGATTGTGGATCGGTGCAAAGTTTGCAAGACGGGCGATCGCCGCTTTCACCTCCTGCGTGATCCGCACACTTTCGCGGTATTCTGTCCCACCATGCACCACCCGATGCCCAACCACATTAATTTCACTGGGTGCCTTGAGTACCTGCGTTTCGCCCTGCCACAAGGTTTGCAATAGCTGAGTTGTTACCTCAGCTTTAGAGGTAGAAGATACGAGTTCTTCTAGCACTTTTCCATTTGCTTTTACCTTAATTGCTGCTTTCCCTGGCTCCACCGTCCAGTCGATCGCCCCTTTCCACAGAGGTTCTGGCGGCTGGTCTACCAATCCACCCGGAAACTCATAGAGGCAACTTTTCTGGCTGCTAGAGCCAGCATTCAGCACCAATATTTTCATAACGCATAAAGTTTCAACACCCTCCAAAGCCTAGTGTATTCCTCTGTAATTCGCTGTATTGCAGGCTATTTCTGAAGATGAGTTGTGCCTCAATCCGCCAATTTCAAAAATTTGAGGTGACATTGATATGAGGTTTTTCTGACATCAACGCTTTCATTTCTGACTCTCCAGCGCGGCGCAGTTGATGAGTTAGGCGAGCAGTGAGTCCGGTTAGCACCAGCATTTGCCCCAATAAACCCCACAAAATTGTCATTTTGGAAGCAGATTCAATACTAGCGAAGGCAAAACCAGACAACATCCAGGAAAGACTACCGTGGTCAGGGCGAGCTCCGATCGCTAGCATGATCAGGGGTGGCAGGGCAATGAGTGCCGCAATGATGGCTAGAGCGAAGACTGATCGCTTTTTGGATGGGCTAAACAAAATTAGTTGAGCGATCGCCGCACAGATCAGCATAAAGGTCGCGTTTAGCAGCAAGGATGCCCAGCCTTGCAGTTGTTGAGTCGGCTGTCCCCAGGTTGAAATCCACGGCGTGAGAATGGCGATCGCTAGCAGTAGATTGAGGGCGATCGCTGCGATCGCTGGACTTTTCTCGCCGACTATCCAATCTCGCACAATCGCTTTCGTCAGCTTCAGCTTTCTGCCAGAGGTGCGTGTTTGATAGCGTGCCCAATCTAATAAGGTTTGGCGGTGGGGAGTGAGTGCCGCAATTAGCACCAAAAACCAGAATGAATTGATCACAATCAACGCAACCAGATCGTAGAGAGGTCGATAGTATTCCTTTTCGCCAATATCACGAAAAACAAAGCCTAAAATGAACAACTCAACACAAGCGGTCATGGCGTAGCTTTGGCGTTTGCTAATTAATGTGAGGTTCGGATTGCAAAATCGCCGATTAATTGTTTGCCAAAACCAAAACGTTGTGATTGTGCAAATACCTAAAACAAAGAGAGTTAATAGCCCTAGATTGCTGGCGATCGGAAGGTAATACCAGAATTCAGAACCAATAAAATATTGTTCTGAAGAATATCGCGAACTTTGCCAAACTTGATAAAAAATTGTGTATAGTCCACACACGATCGCAGCACCCAGCCAGCCGTGGGCAGCACCCAAAAAAGCATAGAAAATGGCTCCTAGGTAAAACACACAACTAATTGCTGGAACAATCAGATATAGACTCAGCAACTCTGCGGTATCAACTCCACTGTGAACTGCTGCCCATAGATGCAGCGGCACTGCCAGCAATACACCTAGATAAGCGAGTAGCGGCACTCCTAGCAGCTTACCCAATAAAATTGTTTGGCTAGTTTGAGGACTGAGACGGATGAAATTCAGTGTGCCGCGTTGCTCCTCTTTTGCCAAATCGCTGATGAGCAAATACACGCCTGCGATCAGCAAAATAAACGGCAAAACCCAGGTGACAGCTTGAAATAGATCTGTCCACCAAATCTGCCAGTTAATTAACACATTGCCCTGAGCATCTAACACGCAATCATTCCAACCGTAGGTTTCTTTACCCACGCAATAGCGGCTGGAGACAGTTAGTTTTGGGGTAGGGAGGGCTGTCCAAAAATAAAACAGCAGGGTAAACTGAGCCAAAAAAGAGGACAAAACGGTCAGGGTCAGGTTGCGATTTTTGAGGCGACCTTTGACTTCTCGAAAAAACTGCGGATTCCAATCTGAGAAAGATAGCAGCAGGTTAGGAAGCATAATTGAGGCTCCAAAGGGGAAATGATGAATGGCGGAGAGTGAATGATACAGTTTTGAGTTTTGAGTTTTGAGTTTTGAGACAAAACAGTATTTCCATTTTTAGAAAAGTATCTGTTGCGTTTCAATTTCAAACTGATATGACAAATGGTGAATGAAAACCACGAGTGCATAGCGAAACACACCCATATATTTACGAAGCTTGTTGATGTCCTAGTTTAAGGAAAATGGTTTCGAGATCGTCTTGGGTTGGGTGAAATTCGGAGAGTGGAATTCCGGCGGCAATCAGCGATCGCAATAACGTGACTCCCGCCTCAGCATTGCCTGAAAACTCCACCCGCAGACGTTGGCTTCCTGGCAATATCTCAATATTTTCCACATGAGAATGCTGGTGAAGTTCTGCCCTGAGTACATCCAGATCACCCAAGGTCGCCAAGATAATTTGCTGACGACTGAGACGGCTATAGAGATTTTGCAGAGAGGTACTTTCCACCAAATAGCCCAGTTCCATAATGCCAACAGATGTACACAGTTCGGCTAAATCGCTGAGTACATGAGAGGAAATTAAAATCGTCATGCCTGCTTCTTGCAAGGTTTTAACAATTTCGCGAAATTGCATCCGAGCGATCGGGTCAAGTCCAGAAACAGGTTCATCCAACAACAGCAACAGCGGTTCGTGAATAATCGTCCGTGCCAAACTCAGCCGCTGCTTCATGCCGCGAGACAGCGTAGAAATTTGGCTACTGCGCTTATGACTTAGCTGCACTAAATCCAATACCTCTCGCAATCGTTGAGTGCGGCGCGGCTCTCGTAACTGATAGAGACGGGCAAAATAATCGAGATAATCCCAAACGGTCAGGTCATCATAAAGTGGATAGTCATCGGGCAAGTAGCCAATGTGCCGTTTAAGTTGAGCATTGCTTTGATCGCGCAGCAGGCGTTCTCCGTTGATAAAAATTTCTCCTGTTGTGGGATCTTCAGCGGCAGCAAGTAGACGAATTAAGGTGGTTTTGCCTGCTCCGTTGGGACCAATGAGTCCATACACCTCGCCCACTTCGACGTTTAGATCCAGTTCGTGAACCGCCCGGTAGCGATCGAACTGCTTGGTCAGCCCATGGGTAGAAATTGCCAGGTCTTTCACCATATTAAAAGGTTGAAAAGTTAACGATAGCCTAGCCTGTCCCTACAAGATTTGCCATTATCATTTCGGAAATTGAAACAGAGAAAATAAAGGGAAAATAGCGAGTCACAAATAGTGAGTCACAAATGGCGAATGGTGAGTGAATTGTGTATTCAAAACTCAAAACGGCGTAACACATTCTGAAAGGGGCAAACGTCTACGAGAAGATTTCACAGTATGTCAACTCCTTTGGTCTCAAGGGGCACACTACGAGTTGACATTTCCCAATAAGGAAAAACGCAATGCTCACGGTATTTCATAATCTTTTGTCAGAGTCTTTTGTACCCCACGGGCACTGCTACCTTTGGAAACCTGAACTCGTTTGGCTAAATGTAATTTCAGATGGGCTGATTGCTTTAGCATACTATTCGATTCCAATTGTGTTGCTCTATATTGTTCGCAAGCGGGAAGACATTCCTTTTGATTGGGTAGTTTGCTTATTTGGCGGATTTATTGTTGCGTGTGGCACAGGGCATCTGCTCAGCATTTGGACAATATGGCATCCCACCTATTGGCTTTCTAGCGTGATTAAATCACTCACGGCTGCTATTTCTGTGGGTACGGCGATCGTTTTAGTGTCGCTGATTCCTAAAATTTTACAGTTGCCCAGTCCAGAACAAATGATAAACACAAATCAACGACTAGAACGTGAAATTTTGGAACGGCAGGAGGCAGAAAAAGAGTTAGAAAAAATTCACCAGCGTTTGAAATTTCATGTTGAAAATTCACCGTTGGCACTGGTGGAATGGGATCAAGATTTTCGCATTCAGGGATGGTCAAAACGGGCAGAAGAATTATTTGGCTGGGAGGCACCGGAAATAATTGGATTATTGCCAAATGACCTAAAGTTTATTTATGAGGAAGATGTAGCGATCGTGGGTGAAATGATCGCCCGTTTAATTGATGGCAGTACTCCTCGAAATGTTTGCCAAAATCGTAATTACACAAAGACAGAAAGCATTGTCCATTGTGCGTGGTATAACTCAGCCCAATTTAATCAGGCAGGACAGATTGAATCGACTTTATCGCTAGTGCTTGATGTGACGGAACAGAAATTGTCGCAAGAGGCACTGCAACAGTCTGAGGCAGATCTAAGACAGCGATCGCAACAGTTGGAAGAAACTCTACAAGAGCTACAGCAGACTCAAAGCCAACTGATTCAAACAGAAAAAATGTCCAGTTTGGGTCAGCTTGTTGCAGGAGTTGCCCATGAAATCAATAATCCTGTCAATTTTATTTTTGGTAATTTAGACCACATTAATACTTATAACCGCGACCTGATTGGATTAGTTCAACTTTATCAAACCTATTACCCCAATCCTATTCAAGAGATTCGCGATCGCATTGAGGAAATTGAATTTGATTTTCTTCAAGAAGACTTGCCCAAGATTTTATCTTCCATGAAGATTGGGGCTGATCGAATTCGACAGATCGTGCTGTCTTTGCGAAATTTTTCACGTCATGATCAATCTGAAATGAAGGCAGTTAATATTCACGAAGGCATCGATAGTACATTGCTAATTCTGCAACATCGCCTCAAAGGAACAGCCGATTATCCGTCAATTAAAGTGATTAAAAATTATGGAATTTTACCCTTAGTGGAGTGTTATGCAGGACAACTCAACCAGGTGTTTATGAATGTTTTAAGCAATGCGATCGATGCGTTAGGAGAAGAAATCGGAGCTAGAAATTTGGCATCTAAAATAAATTCTAACTCTCAACTTTTACTGTCTAGCCCTTGCATTTCGATTCATACCGAACTACTCGACGATACTTATGTAGCAATTCGGATCATCGATAATGGTATTGGGATGCCAGAGTCAGTGAGATCGCGGTTATTTGATCCCTTTTTCACAACCAAGCCGATTGGGAAAGGAACTGGATTAGGACTATCCATCAGCTACCAAATCATTGTAGAAAAACATGGGGGTCGCTTGGACTGTTCATCTTCTGATCAAGGAACTGAGTTCACCATTCAAATTCCCCTCACTCCTCAAAAAACTGAATTAAATCAATCAACCGTCATAAGAAGGCAACTGAACTAAGGGCTATTCTTACAAGTAACTATAGTGTCGGATGGCTTGCAATGCAGGAGCGTAGTGCTGAGAAAGGCGATCGCGGAGCCTAAAACGCTAATAGTGGGCGACATAGTACCGATGTGGCAAGTCAAGCAGAATGTAGAACCATTGAATTGTCATGGGCGATCGCGAGTGCATCATGATGAGTTGATGAATCATTCAGGCTGATAGGTTACGGTTATCCCCATATAGGGCATCCTAATAGCTGTTACATTGACAATCTCATCAATATGGCATCTCCAAAGTTTTTGTAGGCTGAGTAGGCTGAAACTATAAGGTTCTTTGTAGACTGGAACACACCATGGCGTTTGATAAGCATCGAGACTTTTTGCAACGTCTCTACAAAGTTACCCAAAGACGACACAGAGTCATACTGACGGCATTAGGCGTAACTAGCTGTGTGCTTGCAGTCCGCTTTGCAGGGTTGCTGCAAGGATGGGAACTTGCAACCTACGATCAAATGATTCATCTGCGCCCCTCTGAGCCTAGGGACGATCGCATTGTAATTGTGACCGTTGATGACTCAGATTTACGTCAAATTGGCAAATATCCGATTCCCGATGCTGAGTTGGCTAAGCTACTAGAAATTTTGCGAATGGCTCGTTCTCGTGCGATCGGCTTAGATATTTATCGCGATTTGCCTGTTGAACCTGGACACCAAGCCCTGATGCAAGCCTATCAACAAAATCCCAATCTAATTGGAATTACCTACATTGCCGATCAAGACAATCCAGAAGTGCCTGCCCCGCCTGTCTTAGAGCGGCTCAATCAAGTTGGCTTTAACAATTTGGTGCATGACCAAGATGACAAAGTGCGACGAGGGCTACTGTATTGGAAACCAGAAGATAACCATCCAGCGCGACAAAGTTTTGCATTAGCATTAGCACTTAAATATTTGCGAATGCAAGGGATTAAGCCAGAATCTGCTACTGACCGTTCGGGCAATCTGCAACTGGGTAACGCCATTTTTCGGCGATATACGGCTAATGAGGGTGCTTATATTTTGTCGGATGATGGGGGCTATCAGATTTTGCTCAATCCTCGTGGACCTGTTAACAGTTTTCGGCAAGTCTCAATTACGGACGTGTTAGCCGAAAAGGTATCGCCAGAAATATTTCGCGATCGCATTGTATTAATCGGCTACACCGCCGTTAGCGTCAACGATTTTGTATTCACATCCTATAGCAGCCAGTTGCTTAGGGCACCGCGAGCGATTGCAGGGGTAGAATTTCATGCTCACTTCATTAGCCAAATTTTGAGCGCAGCAAAAGACGGACGGACGTTGATTCATAGCTGGACTGACCCGCTGGAATGGCTGTGGATTCTCCTTTGGGCAGGAGCGGGAGCCGTCATTAGCTGGCAACTGAGATCGCCGCGACTGTCCATGATAGGGATTGCGATCGCGGGAATCGGGTTGGTGCTGATTGCCTATGGTTCCCTGCTGATAGGCTGGTGGATTCCAGTGGTGCCACCTTTAGTCACCATGACTGTCTCTGCGATCGTCATCATTTCCCATATCGCCCGTGTGCAAGAGGAACTGCGTCGCTCTAAAGAATTTCTCAACACCATCATCAACACGATTCCTGATCCAATTTTTGTGAAAGACCGACATTATCGATGGGTGGTTCTGAATGAAGCGTTTTCAAGGTTTTTGGGCTATCCCTTGGCGGAATTAATTGAACAGTCAGACTACGATGTTTTTCCGCAGGCAGAAGCGGATGTTTTTCGGCAGCAAGATGGTATGGTTTTTCGCACGGAACGAGACGCTCACAACGAAGAAGCTTTTACCGATCGCAATGGTTTTACCCATCAGATTGAAACGAAGCGATCGCTCCATAAAGATGCAGCCGGGAATCGTTTTCTAGTCGGTATCATTCGAGATATTACCGAGCGCAAACGTATAGAGGATGATCTGAAACGCACGACCGCTGAACTGGTGCAATCCAACGCAGAACTCCAGAGCGCTGCAACCCAACTGAATCATGTTGCCAATCACGATTCCCTCACCGGCTTACCCAATCGCAAGCTCTTTCACGAACGCTTGGAACAGGCGATCGCGTGGGCAAAGGAACAAGACCAACTGGTTGCCTTACTCTTTTTAGATTTAGATGGTTTCAAACAAATTAACGACACCAAAGGGCACAATATTGGCGACTTGTTGCTCAAAGCTGTAGCTCGTCGTCTCATAGGCTGTTTACGGGGTAGTGACACCGTGGCTCGGCTGGGCGGCGATGAATTTACCGTGATTCTGCCTGGAATTCCCAGCGCCCAAGATGCAGCGAGAGTCGCAACCAAACTACTCACTACTCTCGCTAAACCGTTTGAACTAGACGGGCACCTCATCTCCATTACCAGCAGTGTTGGCATCAGCCTCTATCCTCAGCAGGCATCTGATCTGGAAACCTTATTAAAAGAAGCAGACAACGCCATGTATCGAGCAAAGCAAGCAGGCAAAGGACGCTACGAGTTTTCTCTACTTCCGATGGAAGTGGGCTAAAGGAAAAGACGAAGTGCGAAGTGCGAAGTTTTGAGTTTTGAGTTTTGAGTTTTGAGTTTTGAGTTTTGAGTTTTGAGTTTTGAGTTTTGAGTTCAACCTCCGCCATTCGCCATTCATCATTCGTCATTCGCTATTCGTCATTCGCCATTCATCACTCGCCACTCGCTCAAGTCGTGTACTCCGCATTAATTTTGACGTAATCGTAGCTAAGGTCACAGCCCCAAGCGGTGCCAACCCCCGATCCATCTCCGACGCTGAGAGAAATTAAGACGGTATCTTCTTGCAAATAGGCTCCGGCGGCGGCTTGTTTAAGATAGGCGTTGGCAGCGATGCGATCGAAAAGCTGAGGTTGTCCTCGATCCATCATCAAGAAATCGCCTAGTTTAATTTGTAAGTCATCTTGATTAAAGGGGACATCGGCTCGTCCGGCGGCTCCGGCAATTCTGCCCCAGTTGGGATCGCGCCCAAAAATAGCCGCTTTGGTGAGGGATGATCCCGCGATCGTCCGAGCGATCGTCCGGGCAGAGGCATCGTCTACCGCACCAGAAACTTGCACTTCAATCAGGCAGGTTGCGCCTTCACCGTCACGGGCGATCGCCTTTGCCAAATAAATGCACACCTCCGTCAGCATCGCTTCTAGCTTATCTGCTTCAACTCCTGGCTCGGTAATCGCGGGGGTGCGAGACTCTCCGTTTGCCAGTGCCAACACGGTGTCATTGGTGCTGGTATCGCCATCTACTGTAATCTGATTGAAGCTTTTATCTACGGCGCGGCTTAACATTTGCTGCCATAAGTGAGGAGAAACCGCCGCATCGCAAGTGATGAAGCCCAGCATGGTTGCCATATTGGGGTGAATCATGCCGGAACCTTTGCAGATGCCGCCGATCCGCACGGGTCTGTCTCCAAAAGTGGTTTCTAGGGCGATCGTTTTTGGGACTAAATCAGTCGTACAAATTGCCTTCGCAGCGGCATCTGATCCGGTTTCAGAAAGAGACTCTACTAACTTGGGTAAGGCAGACTTTAGAATATCTAGCTTGATTCGCTGCCCAATCACGCCGGTGGATGCTAGCAAAACGGTGTCGGATGAAACTCCCAACTGTTGGCTAAGCGATTGAGCAGACTCTATGGCATCGACAATCCCTAGTGATCCAGTAGCAGCATTCGCCTGTCCTGCGTTACAAAGAATGGCACGGGCGTTGGGTCTGGCGCGCAGTTTGTCCCGGCAGTAGTCTATACAAGCGGCTCGAACGACGCTGAGGGTAAATACTCCCGCCGCGATCGCTTCCACATCCGACACGATTAGCGCCAAATCTGGCAATCCAGACGGTTTCAATCCTGCGGTAATTCCTGCTGCCCGATACCCTTTTGGTGCCGTCACGCCGCCTGAAATCACTTGCCACTCTGCCATGTCACTCTCCCAAAATCACCATACTTTGGGCGATTATATCAGGGTCGGAGTTAGGCAACTGACATCCGCAGTACGGTTTGGTTGAGTCTAAAAACTAGCGACTTTCGCTAAGAATCCGTTCTGGTGAGGAAGGCGGCACATTCCACATGGGCGGTTTGGGGGAAGAAGTCGGCGGGTTGCACACGGGTGAGAGTATAGGCTCCGGCTTCGCATAGCAACTTCAAGTCGCGGGCAAGGGTGGCAGGGTTACAACTGACGTAGACAATGCGATGAGGCTGAATTTGCGATAGTGCTTCAATCACCGAGCGATCGCAGCCTTTGCGGGGCGGATCAAGGATCACCACATCGGGTTGCACTTTCAAAGTGGGCAACAGTTTCTCAACCGTGCCTAGCTGAAAGGTGACATTATGCAGTTCATTTAAGGCAGCATTCATCGCCGCTTGTTCAATCGCTTCGGGCTGCACTTCCAGACCGATCGCTTGCTTTGCCTGTTTCGCCAACGGTAAGGTGAGCGTTCCCACACCGCAGTAAGCATCCAGCACAACCTCGGTTCCTTGCAGGTTGAGTTCAGCCAAAATTGACTCCATCAGCGCTTCCGCATTTTCGGTGTTTACCTGAAAAAAGGTATCGGGCAAAATTTGAAAGGTCATGCCAGCAAAAATTTCGTGTATGTGGTGCTGTCCAGCGATCGGATAGGATTCCTTACCAAAAATCACGTTGCTGCGATTGGGGTTAATGTTTAAACCCACGCCTACTAAGCTCGGATACCGCTCCATCCACTCTGCGGCTTGCTCTTTCATTCCTTCCAGTTTGCCCTCTTTCACCACCAGCGTCAGCAACATTTCTCCGGTGTGGCGACCAATGCGGAAACTCAAATGGCGCACCTTGCCTTGATGTTTCGCTTCGTCGTAAATGCTCCAGCCGCGCGTTTGAATATCTTGCTTCACTTCGGCAAGCAAAGGATTGAGCCGCTGATCTTGAATGGGACACTGGTTGAGGTTAATTAGCAAATGGCTGCCTTTTTGGTAGTAGCCCGCTTGTACCTGACCTGTGGGCGATCGCCGCATGGGATAGGTTGCCTTATTGCGATAACCCAACGCACCTGCCACTTGAATCATCGGATCAATTCGCGGCTGGCTAAATCCGCCGATACGCTCTAATGCTTGCAATATTTGATTGCGCTTTGCCTCGGTTTGATAGGCATAGTCAACGTGCTGCCACAGACAGCCACCGCATTTATCTGCCACGATGCAACCTGGACGAATCCGATGGGGCGAAGGTTCTAGCAATTCATGTAGTTTGCCATTAGCATATTGGGGCTTGACCCGCACTAAGCGCACGATCGCGCGATCGCCTGTCACGGTATCGGGCACAAACACCACCCGCTGATTGACCCGCCCCACGCCATCGCCACTGTCGCTGAGATCGGAAATGACCACCTCAACCAGTTCGCCCTGTTGCCAGCGTGGGTCTTCTAATGGCATGGAATCAACAAGATCGGGAGAGTATGTCATGGCGAAGTGTTCTGTGTAAGTGCGCGATCGCAAACGACTATCCTAACAGCCTCCACTTAATATCAACCGACAATTTACAGCAAGAAAAAGTTTGTATCTGTTGATTTAGGCGATTGATTTAGGCGATCGCCTACTAGATTATCTCAAGCCTGGAGACTAAACTGTCATTTGATTAGAGCAATATCAACTAGCACAGATTCTTATTTCGCACTCCGCACTCTGTTTTCGTACTCTACTCTCTACTTTATAAACGTCATGATACTTGAAATGAATGCCGAATCCGTTGCGCGCACCATTCAACTGATTATTGCGCCGGCGGTGCTGATGTCGGTCTGTACGCTGGCGCAAAATGGCATCCTGACCCGGTATACATCGGTGGGCGATCGCATGAGAAAAATTGACCAAGATCGGTTAGATTTGCTTCAAAAAAGTAGTGGGGATAATTATTGGAAAGAACGCTTAAACCTACTGGATCAACAAGTTCCTATTTTTGTCCGTCGTCACATGCTGCTGCAAAAAGCCTCGTTAAGTATTTATGGGTCAATCTTGACGCTGTTGTTATGCATGTTTGCGATCGCTCTCACTGTCTTGCTGAATTCTAACTGGCTAGCGATCGCCGTACTTGCGCTTTTTCTAATTGGGGCTGGCATTTTAGTAACCGGCGTATTTTTCTGTGCCCTAGAAGTTCGCATTTCCCATCAGGCGATTTGCTACGAACTCCGCCGTCTCTCTATATGGGAAGAAAGCTGAGTGGGAAGAACCTTAAGCTTTACAAAACTTTTTCATTTCTCATATGTCTAGCGCGGTACTCTCTTGAAAGTGTGGCGAACCTTGCTGCGAAACAATAATTGTCTTTATTTGCGACCCCAAGACTCGTTAAACTATAAACCATACCCCTAAGAAACCACGATAATTATGAGCGTAGTTAGCCAAGTCATTCTTCAAGCCGATGATGAGCTTCGCTACCCAACTTTTGGCGAACTCCAAGCCGTGAAAGAGTACTTTCAAACGGGCGAACAGCGTACTCGCATTGTCGAAACGCTGTCTGTAAATGAGAAAAAGATTGTTCAAGAAGCCAGCAAGCAGCTTTGGAGAAAGCGCCCTGACTTTATTGCTCCAGGTGGTAACGCCTACGGCGATAAGCAGCGGGCGCTTTGTCTTCGAGACTATGGTTGGTATCTGCGATTGGTTACCTATGGCGTTCTTGCGGGTGACAAAGATCCAATCGAATCGATTGGCATTGTTGGCGCACGCGAGATGTATAACGCTTTGGGAGTTCCGGTTCCGGGCATGGCGGAAGCGATTCGTTGTTTGAAGGCAGCTTCTCTAGAACTGCTAAGCGATGAAGATGCAGCAGAGGCTTCGCCCTACTTCGACTATATTGTTCAGGCGATGTCTTAGGCTTGGCGGTGTTTTTACGAAGTTGAATCGTGTCTGGCTGAATTTAACTTTCAAATTTATTTCCCACGGTAGGCAACACTCGATAGATCCGGCTATCAGTAAGGTCTTCTGTGGGAAGTTTTTTGCTAGTTTTTCGTCTCAGCTTGCGGAATCTAGGACTGGTGAATGGTTGTTTGCAATGACGCAAGTGATTTTTGAACCCTTAGCCCCCGCAACAGAATTTGCATGAATACTTTTACTTCTCCCACTGCTGAGCAGATTAATCAAACTAAAGCCGCGATCGCGTCCTACGTTTCTAGCGTCGATCGCAATTCTGAACGACGGGATGGGGCTTACCCGTACTGTTTGTTTCATCAACCGGGTCAGCCCATTCGTGGCACGGTGATGATGTTTCATGGATTCAGTGCCAAACCACACCAACTCTGGCGACTGGCAGACTACCTATTTCGTAATGGCTTTAATGTTTATCAGCCCTCTATTGCAGGGCATGTCTTGATCAATCCGGCTAAAAATTGGGCACAGGTGGATCTCAAACCGGAAATTGCCGCGCCGCTAAAAGCCAAGATTCAAGCAGACCCGGTTTTAAGTCACTATTTAGGCAATGTTGCAGAGAATCCAGATAGTTTCACTCGTCCTAGCTATATGCAGCGCCTTGCTTTAATTGCGCGACTTGTGGCGATCGAACCCCGCCTGCTGGATATTGTGAAAGCCGTTGAAACCCCAAATGATCCCAATTTCGATCGCTACTTTCTCTCTTCCCATCTCAACTACCTCACCGATGCCAAAGCGCGCCTAGCAGACTTAGATGCCATGCCTGGTGATGTTCACGCCGTTGGGCTATCCGTTGGCGGATCGGTTGCTTTAGGGCTTGCCGCTGCCCGCCCCGATCTCATCAAACAAGTGGTTGCCTATGCGCCTTTAATCCACATCTATGGGGAAGAACGCCGCCGATACATTAACCTAGCGGGTCCACTCGACATCAGTGAATCGGGTTGGGACCCCAATCTACGCTTTCCAGTCGGGTGCCTGACTGCCGCCGATCGCTTTGGTAGCAGCGTTGTTCTTAGCCAAAATTCTGTGAATTCTCTACAAAAAACTCCCGTTTTTATGGTGCTAACCGAAAACGAAGATGCCGCCGACATCAACACCAACAAAACCTTATTTGACCAAATTGGCGGTAGTTCCAACGGCAACCACCTTTACATTTATCCAGCAAAAGACTTGGTGCCCCATCCGCTCGTTGACCCTACCGAAATCAGTCAAGGCATGAGTAACCGCTTCTGGCAAAGCCTCTATCAAGAAACTTTCCGCTTTTTGACCACAGGCACCGTTGATCTCGCAAATTTAGGCGGCGTCGATCAGAACGCTGATATGCCGCCTGTACCGTTGGTGGAGTGAGGAGTATGGTGGAGTGAGGAGTATGGTGGAGTGAGGAGTAGTTTTGAGTTTTGAGTTCTTAGTTTTGAGTTAATGATTCAATTCAAAACTCAACATTCAAAACTCAAAACTTTCTTATCCGGCATGGGTACGACGATATAACCTGTGGTGCGATTCGTGAAACGATCCCTGTGGGAATCGCCCAGTACTAAATTTCGCTCAATGCCCCAATGCCACCAGTGAGCGGCGATGTAGGCGCAAATCAGGCTGTCTAGCTGGTCTTCCACGGCTTTTAGTTCAGCCCCTTTGAGCGGAATTTCTGGAATCGTACCGAGGCTCACGTCCAACGGAGGATCGTGCAAGGGTAAAAACTCGTGAATGTAGTGACGCAATCGGGCAAGTTCGGGACGGCGTTCTGCTAAAGTTCCTTTTTTGTACTTCAAGATGCGCGGTAAGTTGAACAGATGAACGATCGCGGGATGGGGAAAAGCTTCAATTTGCCAGCGTCCTAGTTTTTTGGGTTGAATCGTGGGGGCATGGTGAAAGCCGCGTTCTTCTAGGCTTAAGCCAAATGTCAAAGTGCGTTGAGCAAAGGTGGAACCCAGATTTGCCGGATAGCAGCCTGCATGATACTTGCCAAAATATTTGTGGGCGAGGCGATCGCACAGGCGCATTCCAGTCGCGTTAGAAATCAGGGTTGGCGCATCCACCGCTACCATTCCCGGTTGATCAGGAGGAAGCCAGCTATCGATCCAGGCAAGAATATCCGCGATCGCCAACATCCGCTGCAAATCCAGCAACACCAACTTACCCGATCGCCACTCTAAACAACACAACCCACTTGCACCCGAACTCCAGCCCAAATCAACGCCGATAAATCTCATGAAAATTAAGCCAGATTAAGTTTGTGTCAGATTAGTCCATGCCTGAATAGAGTCAGCCGATTGGTGAAGTTGTGCGGCAGTAAATAACCTCGAACCCCCAGCGATCTCCGCCGTTCTGCCCAGCCCAACTGAGTATTGAGCTAGTGCCTGCAATCAAAAACTTAGACTAACACTCAGCAACTTCACTAAGTGCCTCTTGAATCACTTCATCACTTACACCCAGACGCTTCAGACTGGCAATCAACGCAGAAACGGTATCTCCCTCTAACCGCTCCAAGTCAGCACGAAGCCCTTGTCCAATGTAGGCACGCGCTAAGGATTGATACCCAGAAAACCCAAGCAACGGTGCAACTCGCTTTAAATCTTCAATCACGTCTTCGGGAATCCGAATGGTGATTGTTATCATGGGACGATTTTTATCTAGCCGTTTTTTTAATGTCTCAACTTTCATAGTATTCACGTTCCTTGCGGGTCGCTTTACGAGCCGAGATAATCCGAATGATGTCGTTTTCACGCTCAATGTAGACGACGTACAAGAGATTCCACCGTCTATCTAAGCCAATGACAGCATCTCGCGCCTCATCATTGCGACTGGCATCAACCACCACAAGAAGCGGATCGAAAAAAGCTTCTGTCGCTTGCTGAAACGTAATACCATCATGGTTGTTTGGGTTAATCTTAGCCTTCTCATCATTCCAGACGAAGGTAACGCCATTGAGTACGAAATACACATCCATGTCCTGTAGTGTAGGTAAAGTGTATTTACGTTGTCAATACGTTTTCTCGTCCATATATTGATTCGGCTCACCTATTGACACAGTTACTTATAAACATCTATCATTCTGACCGCTAACTTCTGCTTCCTGACGCACTTCACGCTTTAGAATATCGAAAGATCTTGATTGTAGTTGTGACCCTATGCCTATCAAACGCGGTGACTTTGTTCGTGCTATCAAAGACAAGCTAGAAAACAGCCTGGAAGCCCAAGCCAGCGATCCGCGCTTGCCGTCCTATCTGTTTACGAGCAAAGGCGAAGTGGTTGATCTCAGTGGCGACTATGCCTTAGTGAAATTTGGCATTACGCCCACACCCAACATTTGGCTGCGGCTGGAGCAACTGGAGGAATTCAAAGATTAGCGATCGCCCCACTAATCTTACTTTTCAGGTTCTTACTTGTTAGGTAAAAAGGGGGTGAGGGTGAGGTGAGGTTCTACCGCATCGGCGAGGCTGTCTAACATTGCCTCACGCTGCTCACGATAGTTGGCAACCCCAGTGGGTAGCGATTTTAAGCCGCGCTGCTGGCGGAGGCGGTTTAACCAAGCCCGTCGCCATGGTCCATTATCAAAAATCCCGTGTAGGTAAGTGCCCCAAACGGAGCGACTTTCATCCACCACGCCCAAGTTAGCATCATCAAACAGAGCATCAACCCCCATGGCTTCTTCCATCAGGCGAGATCGCCCTTGATGAATTTCATAGCCCGTGATCGGCAATCCTTCTTGGGGATAGTTGGAGGTAACTGTGCGCTGACGTGCGATTTTTTGTCCGGCAATCACGGTTTTAAGCGGCAACAAGCCGATGCCCTTATAGCGCCCTTCCTGCCCTTCGATGCCTTCTGGATCTGCCAAAATTTTACCCAACATTTGATAGCCGCCACAGATCCCTAGAACGGTTCCTCCGGCGGCTACATAGTTTTGGATCTCCTCTACCATGCCTGTTTTGTGCAGCACGATCAAGTCAGGAATGGTGGTTTTTGAGCCAGGAATGATCAGAGCATCGGGATGTCCCAAGGGCGGTTTAGGAGAAATATATTTGATGGAAACGCTGGGTTCTGCTTCTAAGGGATCAAAATCGGTGAAGTTGGAAATGCGGGGTAGGCGCAGTACGGCAATGTTGATTTCGCTCGTTGGGTTGGGCGATCGCGTATCCATTAAGCTCAAGGAATCTTCAGCGGGAAAGGCTTGATCGAGCCAGGGAATCACACCCACAACCGGAATGCCCGTGCGCTCTTGCAGCCAATCGATGCCGGGTTGCAAAATCGAACGCTGTCCCCGAAATTTATTGATCACCACGCCCCGAATCAATGCCCGTTCGTCGGCATCTAAGAGTTCTAAAGTACCAACCACATGGGCAAACGCACCACCGCGATCGATGTCTACTACTAGCATAGTGGGGGCATCTAGCCGCTTTGCCACCCGCATATTGGTTAAATCGCGATGCTTCAGGTTGATTTCCGCTGGGCTACCTGCACCCTCGCACACCAGCATGTCATAATCTTCGGCTAGTCGATTCAAAGAGTCTTCGATCGCCTGCCAACCGGGTTCAAAAAACTGCTCATAGTACTCACTCGCCCCAACCCGACCTGCTGCTTTGCCTTTAATAATCACTTGGGAAGTCATGTCTCCCTGGGGTTTCAGCAAAATCGGGTTCATTTCGACCGTCGGCAAGATTCCGGCTGCCCAGGCTTGGACGGCTTGAGCATGTCCGATTTCGCCCCCTGTATTTGTAACATAGGCATTCAGCGCCATGTTTTGCCCTTTAAAAGGCGCAACCCGCCAGCCCCGGCGACTCAAAATTCGACAGATTGCAGTAGTGATTAAGGATTTACCTGCATGGGAAGTTGTTCCCACTACCATCATGGCTTTCATTCACAAACCTCCACGCAGTTGAATAAGGGTTTGGGCAGACAGGCAGACCGTCAATATTCTGCACAATTCGCCAGTGTTGTTCTTAATAAAAAGTGAATCGGATCACTTAGATGGGCAGCCGAAACCAGCGCAACACTGCATTATATAAGCGATCGCTGATGCTGGGCGAATACCGCTTTACTCCAGTATGCTGCTGCCATTTATCGACTAATGATCGTCCTAACGGAGTCACCCTGAAACTATCGGTTAAGCCCTGCCCATCCACCTCTCGCCGCAGCAACCCAACTTGAATCAGCCAGAGTAATTCCGATTCTACTCGTAATTCTGATAAAGGGCTGACTGTATATTGATTCTGAACGCCTGTGGTATGGGCGATCGCGCCCAATGACACACTCTGCTGGATCATTGTTGCAAATAGCCTGAGCCGAAATGGAGCGCATCGCATCGCCCGGTCTGCCCTCAGCACTGTTTTATCAGAATATTGAATGGATTGTCGGGGTTTAGTTGCGGTCATTATGAAGGAAACACTCAGAGCTTAAAAGCAAGTTCAAATAAAAATCTTGAAAAGTTCTCTCCTATCTTAGGCAATTTCGCTGGGATAGGCATCTGGGAACGATCAAAATTGGAAGGTTGCTACTGTACCAGGGCGATCGCAGTATGTCATTAACCAACAGTCTTGGGTGTCACCTCACTAAACCAAAGTGATATTACACAGCACTAGGGTGCAAGATCTGGTATAAACCAACAGATACTTAAGTAGTGTCTTTTTCTACACGCTCATTTTCTACAGATCATCCTATGGATATTAAAGCGCTGATTCGGGAAGTTCCAGATTTTCCTAAACCCGGCATTTCCTTCAAAGACATCACAACCCTACTGGGGAATGCAGAGGGATTGCAATATGCGATCGCAACCCTAGCAGACCATTGTGCTGACTTAGCTCCTGACTATGTGGCTGGCATGGAATCGCGGGGCTTCATTTTTGGTACGGCTCTCGCTTGCAAAATGGGCGTGGGGTTTGTTCCCATTCGCAAACTGGGAAAGCTCCCGGCTGCCGTGCATACCATTGAATACGATTTGGAATATGGCACCGACAAGCTAGAGATCCATCAAGATGCCTATCCGGCGGGGTCTAAAGTGTTGATGGTAGATGATTTAATTGCGACCGGAGGTACAGCAGGAGCGGCGGCAAAACTGATTCAGCAAGCCGGAGGAACCTTGGTTGGTTGTGCTTTTGTGATTGAACTGAAAGATTTGAACGGACGGCAACATCTGCCCAACGTGCCCGTCATTGCGTTGGTGCAATATTAGCGAATCGCTAGTTATTCACTAGCGATAAATAACCGCTAGACTGAAACCAATTTCTTGCAGAAAGTGCTTCACGGTAACCATTAGAATCATGAGTACATCGGCTCCAGAACGAATGACATCGGGCTTTGATGCAGTGTTGTCTTTTTTCACCAGCGACACGTTTGCCTATATTGTGAAGCGCGTTTTGCAAGGTTTGGTCACGCTGCTGTTGGCATCCCTGCTCTGCTTTGCGTTAATTCAGCTTGCACCTGGAGATTACCTCAGTACGCTGAAGGAAAACCCAAAAATTTCACCAGAGCGAATTGAACAACTGAAACGGCAGTTTGGCTTAGATAAATCCTGGTGGGATCAATATCTGCGGTGGCTGTGGCAGGTCGTGTCGCAGGGAAACTTTGGCACCAGTTTTGTCTATAACCGTTCGGTGTCATCGCTGCTGTGGGAACGGGTGGCGGCAACGCTGCTATTGGCGATCGCGTCCCTGATAGTAACTTGGGCGATCGCGGTTCCCATGGGCATCATTGGTGCGGTCAACCAAAATCGTCTGGTCGATCGCATCTTTCGAGTCATCAGCTACATTGGGCAGGGCTTTCCTAGCTTTATTGCCGCCTTATTACTGCTGATTTTTGCCCAAAATACCACCCCCCTGTTTCCCGTGGGAGACATGACCAGCATTGATTTTAATGACCTGACCCTATTGGGCAAAATCCGCGATATTGCGTGGCATATGGTGTTGCCAACCTTGGCACTCAGCATCACGAGCTTTGCCGGACTCCAGCGGATTATGCGAGGGCAACTCCTAGATGTTTTGCGGCAAGATTATATTCAAACGGCTCGTGCAAAAGGGCTACCAGAAAACCGAGTGATTTATATTCACGCGCTGCGAAACGCCATTAACCCGTTGATCACCCTGCTAGGATTTGAATTTGCCGCCCTCCTCAGCGGATCTTTTATCACTGAATACTTCTTCAATTGGCCCGGTTTAGGGCGATTGATCTATCAAGCGCTCCTAGCACAAGACATTTACCTAGTCATGGCAAGTTTAATGATCGGTGCCGCCATGCTAATCGCCGGTAATCTGCTGGCGGACTTGCTGCTCAAGGTCGTTGATCCACGCATCAAGCTAGGAGCAGACGAGTGACGAATTACGAATTACGAATTACGAATTACGAATTACGAGTCCAAAACTCTCCTTTAGACATTCGGCACTCGACATTCGGCACTCGACATTTTCTCCCCCTCAACATTTTCTTTTATGATTTCCCAAACTTATTATTTAGTTCGTTCTAGAGCCGATGGGCAATATCTCGTGGCTCGTCCCAATCGGAATGAGGGCGATCGCACTCCGGCAGATCCCGGCTTTTTACTGCTGTTTCAAGAACATGCGGATGCTCTGAGCTATCTCAATACCCACGCGAGGGAGCTAGCTGATCGCTTTGCCGTGGAAACCACTTCAGGAACCCAGCTAGAAGGCGTGTTGAAGCGCTGGGGCTTTACAGGGGTTGGCATGGTGCAAGATCCGCTGTTGCCTAAGGTAGAATTTTTAATCCGGTAGAAGGTTTTCTATGGATATGGCGCAGGTGATTCCGATTCTGTCAGTGGCGATCGCCACTTCTACTCCGTTAGTGTTTGCCTGCATTGGTGAAACGATAGCAGAACGGGCAGGGGTGATTAATCTATCGGCAGAGGGCACAATTTTATTGGGTGCGATGACGGGCTTTGCGATCGCCAAAACCGCTGAAGGATTGGGAAATACGCCCAGCTTACTGCTTGGATTCACAGGCGCGGCGATCGTCGGGGCGCTGATTGCGCTAATCGTCGCATTTGGCGCGTTGACCCTGAAGCAATCGCAAGTTGCGATCGGGTTTGTCTTAGCGCTTTTGGGTGCAGATTTATCGTCGTTTCTGGGCAACGCCTTTGTTCGGATTCCTGGACCGACTGTTCCCAGCTTTAAAGTCCCGATTTTACAAGATATTCCAGTCATTGGCGCGCTGTTTTTTCAGCATGATTTGCTCGTGTATGCCAGCTACTTATTGATTGGGTTAACGGTGATATATTTCTATCGCACCCGCTCTGGGTTGATACTACGGGCGATCGGTGAACAACCTGCCGCCGCCTTTGCTCGTGGCACCAATGTGATCCTGATGCGCTATTTTTATACTCTCTTGGGGGGGGCGCTAATGGGAATTGCTGGAGCCGCTTTTTCCTTGGACTTTAAGGCAGGCTGGAGCCATCGCCACACAGCGGGATATGGCTGGATTGCCCTAGCGATCGTGATTTTTGGCGGCTGGAATCCCTTACGGGTCGCCCTCAGTTGTTACCTGTTTGGCAGTTTACAATCCCTGGCAAGTGTGGCACAAAGTGCGATTCCCAATGTCCCCACTCAGGTTTTGACAGTAGCACCGTTTGTGCTGATGATTTTTTTCCTAGTTTTGACTTCCAGTGAGTGGTTAGAGCGCCTGCTCAAGCGGTTTCCGCCACAAATTGCTCGTGTGGCTGGGCAAGCGATTCACAGTACTCCTCCCGCTGCCTTGGGTCAACTGTTTGAGCAAGACTGATGACTTGAGCAAGACTGATGACGCTATCGCCTCAAAAATCACCCTAATTTAACTACAAAATTTAACTCCGAAACAAGCGACTATATTGCCGTTCATGCCCCATGCTGGCTAAAGACAGCCCCCAACTACAGCTACACAGGTCATCGGCTTGTAGCATTGAAATTTCTTCGACAGCATATTTTAGGGCAGGCTGCATCGTCAACAATAGGCGTTGTCCCGCTGTTTGCCCTAAGGGAATTAGCTTGACTCCAGCACTCACTAAATTGGCAGTCCAGCTATACAGGTAAGCCAGCAGAGCAGCGTGTGAGTCAAGCTGGTAGTGTGCCGCCGCGATCGCATAAGCGATCGCAAAGTTACAGTCCTCTTTTTGTAACAGTTCGTAAATACTGGCTAATTCAGGATGCAGATCTAAAAGGAGCTTTAGCAGCGATCGCCCCATTTGTAAACTTTGCTGTCTCAACTCCTCCGTTTCCCTGGCTGCCGTCAACCACCTATTCCACCGATTCACCGCCTCAAAATCTTGGTTATTTATCGCTTCATAGCTCCGGATCATTACCGCAGCTTCTAAGCGTACTGCCCCCCAGCGCAACTCTTGAGTCAACCACTCGGCTAGCGTCTCCTGGCTGGTCAGCTTGCCCAACTCGACCAACGCCTCCAGCCCTTCAGAGTAACTATACGCTCCTACAGGAAGCGCTGGACTAGCAAGCTGCAAAAGATAGAGAAGGGATTCATTATTCATTAGCGTCAGAGATTCATCATTCGCCATTCGTCATTCATTAGTGCTGATGGTGTCCATAGGCTCCGTTTTCGGGCTGGAAGGGTTGGATTTCTTCAGTAATCTGTAAACCGCGATGAAGCAAGAGATCGCGCAGAACGGGATCGGGAGAAAGGCGAAGGTAGGTAGGAGCGATTTCGAGGGAAACATGGCGATTGCCCAGATGGTAAGCCGCCTGCAACAGATAAAGCGGTTTTTTGGCAGTAACCGTTAGCACGGGTTCAGGTTTGGCAATCACCCGAACGATCACTCCATCCTCCGCTTGCAACCAATCGCCATCCTGTAGCACGGTGCCTCTGGGGAGTTGCAGATAAACCAATTGCCCATCAGCGGTTTCAAAATGATGGCGCGATCGCGTGCGGTCTTCTGCCGTGAGAGGCAATGTTAGAAAAACTGATCCATCTGGCTCAATGGTTAACCGTTGCGTGAAAGGGGAGGTTACAGGCGATCGCATCGTTTATCTAAGGTCAAGGTCTTCGTTTAGCCCTATAGTACGCGATGTGCAACTTTCCTGAAACAACGCAAACACTCCCCACCCTGCGGGAGAGGGCTAGGGGTGAGGGTTCTTAGTTGCACATCGCGTTATAGTGCAATTCAAAATCTTGCCTGTCAATGAGTCAGGCAGCACTGCAAAAAATGCACTGGTAAGGTAAATTTTGAAACAGTGCTTTCTTCGCTTAAAGGGTCATGCTATGAAAGTTGCCGTTTTTAGCACCAAATTTTACGATCGCCAATTTCTCACAGATGCCAACCACGATGACCACGAACTTGTTTTTTACGAAACCCCATTGAACCCCGCGTCTGCTGCCCTGGCAAATGGATATGCAGCAGTCTGTATTTTTGTGAATGATGATGCTAGTGCCGATACCTTAAAAATTTTGGCAGCAGGCGGCACCCGGTTGATTGCCTTGCGCTGCACTGGGTTTAACAATGTGGATCTAAATGTCGCAGCAGAACTGGGCATCCAAGTCGTGCGGGTAACAGTCTACTCGCCCTATTCTGTGGCAGAACATGCTGTAGCGCTGTTGCAATGCTTGAATCGCAAAATTCATCGCGCTTACAACCGCACCCGTGACAACAACTTTGCCCTAGATGGCTTGATGGGCGTAGATTTGCACGATCGCACGATTGGCATTATTGGCACCGGAAAAATTGGTCAAATTTTCGCCAAAATTATGACGCATGGTTTCGGCTGTAAGCTGCTGGGCTATGATTTGTATCCCAATCCCCAGTTTGAAAGCGACTTGGGCGGCAAGTATGTCACCCTGCCAGAATTGTTTAGCCAGTCGGATGTGATTTCGCTTCACTGTCCCCTCACCTCCGACAATCATTATCTGATCAATCAAGCCGCGATCGCCCAAATGAAGCCCGGTGTGATGGTCATCAACACGAGCCGGGGCGGATTAGTAGATACGGAAGCGGTGATTGCGGGGTTGCGATCTAAACAAATTGGCGCATTGGGTTTAGATGTGTATGAACAAGAATCCGAGCTATTTTTTGAAGATCTATCCTCGGAGATTATGCAAGATGACGTGATCGAGCGACTATTATCATTCCCAAATGTGATTATGACCGGGCACCAAGCGTTTTTCACCCAAGAAGCGATCGGCACCATTTCTCAAACGACCCTGGCAAGCATTACCGAGTTTGCCCAAGGAAAGCCCCTGTCGAATGAAATTAAGCCGCTGGAAAAAGCGCCTGCGATCGCCTCATAAGGTTGCCATTTTTCAAAAGGAGATGACGCTCCGCCTAAAGCAACGCAAAATTGAAAACGTAAACTGAGCAACGTGGATAGTAATTATGACAATCTTGCTGGCTGGAGATGTTGGCGGTACAAAAACGATTTTGCGTTTAGTGCAAGCTGATCAAACAGATTCCGCAAGGTTGCATTCCTTAAAAACACTCTACGAACAAACTTATCCCAGCCGCGACTTTCCTGATCTAGTCCCCATGGTGCGGTTGTTTATCAGCCATGCAAATGAGGCTCTGGGTGAGTTGCGGCTGCCGGAATGTGCTTGTTTTGGCATTGCTGGACCGGTTGTGCAGCACACATCAAAGCTGACCAATTTAGGCTGGGTATTACAGGCAGAAGATTTGCAGCGGAGTTTGCACATTCCTCAAGTGACGCTAATCAACGATTTTGCCGCGATTGGTTATGGGGTGCTGGCATTGCCGCCAGACGATATCTGTACGCTGCGAGCGGGGTCACCCGATCCCACTGGGGCGATCGCCATCATTGGAGCCGGAACTGGTCTGGGGCAAGGCTATGTTATCCCGCATCAAGGCGGCGATCGCGTATTTGCCACCGAAGGCGGACACACGGACTTTGCCCCCCGATCCGAACTGGAATATCAGCTTTTGCGTTTTCTCAAAGAGCGGTATGATTTGGGGCGCGTGTCGGTTGAGCGGGTGGTCTCTGGCATGGGCATTGAATCGATCTATTTGTTTATGCAGAGCCGGAGCATTGCCAAAGATTCGCCAGAAATGGCTGCAATCTTTCAAACTTGGCAACAGGAGTTAGGTAAAGCAGAAAAAACCATCGATCTACCCTCAGCAATTTCTTATCATGCTCAAAATAACCGAGACTATTTGTGTGAGGAAACCATGAATTTATTTGTGCGCGCCTATGGAGCCGAAGCCGGTAATCTTGCTCTGAAAATATTGCCCTATGGAGGACTCTATATTGCGGGTGGCATTGCGGCTAAAAACTTACCGTTGATGCAGCAGGGCGATTTTTTAGACGCATTTGATGACAAAGGGCGGGTGAGTAAAGCGATCGCCCAAATTCCAATCCATGTGGTGCTAAATCCCCGTGTGGGTTTACTGGGTTCGGCGCTTTGTGCGGCTCAACTGCGACACTGACTGAATCCAAGATGTATCGCAGAACATAACAATAATCCCAGGAAGTTCGCAAAATGGACTTAGCGCATCGCTTAGATTACCCTGGTAAAGTCTGTTAAGGATCGTGGATTAAACCCTGTCATACTATATTCCTGCGATCGCGGGTCAGAAAAGTAGAACAGTGGGCTGATTTGTCAAACACGTTGAAACAATTTGGTAGCGTCATTATGGTTGCAAGTGTAAGTAAAGAGATGGACACTCAAGCACTCTGGAAACGTTACGAAGACTGGCTCTATTACCACGAAGGGTTAGGGCTATATCTGGATATTAGCCGGATGCGATTTACCGACTCGCTCGTAGAGACGCTCAAACCCAAATTTGAGAAAGCTTTTCAAGATATGGCGGCGTTGGAAGGCGGCGCGATCGCCAACCCCGACGAAAACCGCATGGTGGGTCACTATTGGCTGCGCGATCCTGATCTTGCCCCGCTGTCACTGGGTCAGGAAATCATTGACACTCTCAAGCAGATCGAAACCTTTGTCCAAAAAGTCCATTCTGGCGAAATTGTTCCGCCCGAAGCCCCCAAGTTCACCGATATTCTTTCTATTGGCATTGGCGGTTCTGCCTTGGGACCTCAGTTTGTGGCTGAGGCGCTGTCGCCGCTTGATTCTCCTATGCCAATTCACTTCATTGACAATACCGATCCCGCTGGGATTGATCGGGTGTTGAATAAGCTGGGCGATCGCCTCAAAAGCACCCTCGTTATCGTCACCAGCAAATCGGGCGGCACCCCCGAAACCCGCAACGGCATGTTAGAAGTCAAACATGCCTACGAACTGCAAAACCTAAACTTTCCTAAACACGCCGTTGCCATTACGATGCAGGGTAGCAAGCTCGACGAATTAGGCGGCATGGAAGGCTGGGTTGCCGAGTTTCCCATGTTTGATTGGGTCGGCGGACGCACCTCTCAATTCTCCGCAGTCGGTTTGCTGGCAGCGTCCTTGCAAGGCATTGATGTCCGCGCCATCTTGCAGGGAGCAAAGGATGCGGATAGCGCTACCCGGATTCCTGACCTAAAGCAAAACCCCGCCGCCCTGCTTGCTCTCGCCTGGTACTATGCCGGAAATGGCAAGGGCGAAAGAGATATGGTGATCTTGCCCTATAAAGACAGCTTGCTCCTGTTCTCGCGGTACTTGCAGCAATTAGTCATGGAGTCTTTAGGCAAGGAAACGGATCTGGATGGCAAGGTTGTTAACCAGGGAATCGCCGTTTATGGCAACAAAGGTTCGACTGACCAACATGCTTACGTTCAACAGCTACGGGAAGGGGTTCCCAACTTTTTTGCCACCTTCATTGAAGTGCTGCAAGATCGAGAAGGCGACTCAATTGAAGTAGAACCGGGGGCAACATCGGGCGATTATCTCTCTGGGTTGCTGCAAGGCACCCGCCGCGCCCTATACGATAATCGTCGCGACTCGATCGTCATTACGATTCCTGAAGTGACACCCTACACGGTGGGACTGTTGATTGCCCTTTATGAACGCGCTGTGGGTTTGTATGCGTCCTTGGTGAACGTTAACGCCTACCATCAGCCGGGAGTAGAGGCGGGTAAAAAAGCGGCGGCTTCGGTGCTAGATCTGCAAACAAGAGCGATCGCAGCCCTGAAAGATGCAGGTCAGCCAATCTCTTTGACAGAGTTGGCAATTCAAGCAGGCGCACCCGACGAGATTGAAACAATCTATAAAATCCTCCGGCACCTAGAGGCAAACGATCGCGGTGTTCGATTAGAAGGCGATCGCGCCAAACCCTCTAGCCTGACTGTTTCTGCTAGTTAGAGTACAAAGTAACTTTGGGTTTTGGAATCGTGATGAGTAGTAACCAAAATTCAAATTTCATAAACAAGGGGTTTAAGCCTCTTGTTTACAAAGCATTCTAGGTTTTAAGAGCTACAACTTAAAAGACAATTCACTTACTACTTCAACGCTTGAGAAATACTCGCATTGAGTCTGAAGAATTTGTATTTCGCCATTCAATCGCATTGTAAATCTGGCTATGAACACTTATTTGCTGAACTAGGGGCAAACCAATTGACACCACCATACAAGGCTGAAAGCTGCGGTAGTAAGAATTTTCAGCCATGATTTTTGAAGGATTCGTAACATTAATATGCTCAACCCGAATGGGTTGTGAACTCCTGTGATTAATAGCAATTAACAGCGGATATTCCCAGGCATCGGGACGTTGAATCAAACCAACCTCACGGCAAGAATTCTGGCTAATTAAGTTTGCCACACTTAACATAATCATTCTGTAGACTTGATCGAGCTGCAAAGTATTGTGTGGTTCGATCCGTATTAAAAATGTTATTTGCTGTAGCAATTTGCCTTGTCTCATTGAGTAAAAGATAGGGTAAGGCAGTTATTAGTAGTATCGTCAGAAGACATTGAGCAATTCTTCGATTTAAAGTTTGTGCTAAAACAATGCTAATAACAGGACACATCAAGATAAAGATTGGTAGATGAAGCCGACTGTTCCAAATCTGCCATTTAAGCAGCAGGCAAAACGTTAAAAACGAGAAAATTGTTGCTAAACAATAAGCAACCAATATTTTGTTATTTTGCAGGTTCTTATCTTTGAAAAGTAGTGAGATCGCAAGTAGCGCAAGCCAAAAATGAAAAGAGTTACCTGCTATATCCTCGAAAAGTTGTAGGCTTTGAGTGGTGAATTCTGTCGGATAGTAACCGCCCGGAATATTGAGTCTTGGATCAACTGGATTAACCCCCAAGAACTCATGTATTTTGATAAGAAAATGATCAATATTTGTGCCGTCAAAAAAAGGAGGAGTTATATGCAAACTAATATTTCTGAGCACGCTTGAAATAAATACTGGGAGGCTATAAATTTCATTGCCCCACTTAAAAGGATATGTCGAGATTGGCAAACCGAAAACTAGAAAATTGCGGAAGTAATGTCCAATATTGATGATTAGGAAAATTATACTGAACCCAACTAAGTACCTAATAATCTTTTCTTGAAGTCTGATTTCGCCAATCTTTCTGCTTTGAATAGAAAATTAGAGTGAGTAAAGTACCTGATAGAAAAGGCAGTAGAGCAAACATATAGGAATATCCCTTACACAATTGGACGCTATTGAGACAGACCCGCGAAGGCTATCACAGCCTAACGCCGACAACGATCGCAATGACCACAGCGAAACGATTGGGCTTCTTGGATGAAGCCAAAGGCATTGAGGAGAAACTGCCAGCGACAGTTTTTTGTGTGAAAATAGTCCGTCATCTGCTGAGTGGCGGTATTGGATTGGCTAAATTTTGGCGATCGCGCTTCGGGTTGAAGCCCATAGTGAAATGGATCTGTCCAGTCTAAACAACCCGCTTGATGCAGGAGAGAAAGGGCGATCGCGCTTCCGGGAAACTGTTTGCTGACGGCGGCAACTTCCCCTTGCAGCGGCAGTTTGCCAACCAGTTCTTGGGCAGTGCGATAGTGTTTTTGGGTTTGGGCTTCAAAAAATTGTCGGCGCTGTTTGTCCTGGGGATCGAGCCATCCGGTTCTCTCACTGATCAAAGTGAGGGCATCGGCAGGGTTGCCATCTCGTCCGGCGCGTCCCACCTCCTGCACAAATTCAGACAGCAACAGCGGCACATGAAAATGCACAATCCATCGCACATCCGACTTGTTGATGCCCATGCCAAACGCGCTCGTACAAATCACAAATTGCAGCGTGTTGGCGATCCAATCTTGCTCTATTTGGCGACGATCGCCTGCATAGAGTCCGGCATGATAAGCCGCCGTGGAAAATCCTTGTTGAGTCAGCCAATCCGCTAGTTCTTCACCGTCCCGCCGCGATCGCACATAGACCAAGCCCGACTGATTGGAGTGTGCCTGGATGAACTGAAGCAGCCGCGATCGCCGTTGGCGCAGTGTCCACACGACTTGAACCGTTAAGTTGAGATTGGCGCGATAAGGATTTTGGCGGAAGACTTTCGGTTGCTTGAGTTGCAACACCCGCTGAATTGTTTGCTGGGTCTGCGGATCAGCCGTGGCAGTAAATGCAGCGATCTCAATTTGGCTGCCTGCTGGTTTTGCCTGCAACAAGGCTGAACGGACTGCTCCCAAGCGATAATACGCTGGACGAAACGTGTCTCCCCACTGCACCAAACAATGGGCTTCATCTAAAATTAGCCGATTAATTTTCAACTCTGGCTGGCACAATCGCTCCCAAACTGGCGGACTCAGCAACGTTTCTGGAGACAGGTAAAGTAAGCGCAACCGCTGATGTTCCAATGCCCAGAGAGTTTGCCTAGAGAGCGATCGCGCCAGTTCACTATGGAGTAACGCCACGGAGTTTTGAAAGCGGCGATCGCGCTGGTGCAATTCTTGTACTTGGTTTTCCATCAGCGCTACCAGCGGCGACACGACCAGCGTTAGACCGGGCTGCATCAATGCCGGAAGCTGAAAGCAAACCGATTTTCCGCCGCCTGTAGGCAAAATAATCAGCGCATCGCGTTTTTGCAATAAACACTCAACAATTTCCCCTTGGGGCGGACGAAAGCTGGAATAACCCCAAATTTGCTGAAGCGTTGCTTGAATGGTCGTCTGGCTAGCTGACTGGCTAACTAGCTGGCTAGAGCGTTTGATCGGTTGAATTGTCATAGTTATGATGGCACCCTGGGTTAACTTCAGAGTTCCCCCAAGACACAAAAACTCAACAGGAAAATAATCCAGACTCGGTGCAAACTGCCTGCAAGCGCTGATCCCAAGGGTCGTTGGGCACGGTGGACAGATAGGCAAAATCGAACACAATGCCAATGGTGGTTTTTTGATTCCAGGGAGATGTGCTGAGCAAGCGATCGTAATAGCCGCCGCCGTACCCTAAACGATAACCCTGGCGATCGCAGGCAACAGCAGGCACCAAGATTAAATCCACCGCCGCAGGTTGAATCATAGGCGAATCAGCATGAGGTTCTAAAATACCAAACGCCCCTTTTTGTAAGGGCAGGGAATTATTAGATGACCATTCATGCCAGCCCAATTCAGCATCCATACAGCGAGGGAATCCCCAAGTTTTAGGCAGTGTAAATAACGAACTTAAATCTGGTTCTTGACGAATGCTAAAGTACGCCAAGATCAGTTTTGCATCGGCAAACAATTGAGATTCTTTTAGCTTTTCACAAATCTGCAAACTCTGATACTCATAGATTTCTAGTGACAACGATTGACGAGTTTTTAGCAGCGATCGCCGGAGTTCTTTCTTATTCACTTTTCAGTTTTCAGGTGCTAGATGTCATTCACTCAAAACTCAAAACTCAAAACTTAAAACTTATTTACTTATTTCCTGCATAGCAATTCTCAAATTTCCCTGATGCTTACTGAGCAAGCGATCGCCTGCATCTTTCCCCAATCCTGTCCAGTGCATCAGCAGGGCGAGTTTGACATTGCGATCGCTGCGTTCTAGCAAATATCCTGCATCTTCACGGGTGAGATCGGTGAGGTCGCAAAGGATACGAAGGGCGCGATCGTGGAGTTTGGTATTCGTCACCGCCACATCTACCATGCGATTACCATACACTTTACCGAGTTGCACCATCGTGCCTGTGGAAATAATATTCAACGCAAGTTTGGTCACGGTGCCTGCTTTGAGGCGGGTAGAACCTGCAAGAATTTCCGCTCCCACCAACAGGCGAATATCAATATCAACCTCGGCGGTGACTTGATCTTTCGGAACACAGGCAATAAAAACGGTGGTGGCTCCTCGCTGTCGAGCAGCTTGTAATGCCCCGTGGACATAGGGAGTGGTGCCGCCTGCGGTAATGCCGATGACCACATCTTGAGAAGTAATCTGATGGTGGGCGATCGCGCTTGCTCCATCATCTGGGCGGTCTTC
This sequence comes from Sivoneniella epilithica UHCC 1019, assembly GCF_040830845.1. Taxonomy (NCBI): domain Bacteria; kingdom Bacillati; phylum Cyanobacteriota; class Cyanophyceae; order Leptolyngbyales; family Leptolyngbyaceae; genus Sivoneniella; species Sivoneniella epilithica. The sequence goes on along the minus strand of NZ_JBFPDP010000038.1, from coordinate 4,056 downwards.
CAAATCTTCAGAACTGCGAACCAATGCACCCGCGCCACCCGCAATAATGCCCTGCACCTGCTCTGGTGGAGTGCAAAAAGTAGGCGGACATTCAGCGGCATCTAATACACCCAGCCGCCCACTGGTGCCTGCGCCAATATAAAACAAACGTCCCCCTTTTCGCAGTGCCGCCGCCGTTTGGGAAATGGTTTCTGCCAACTCTTCACGGGCTTGGGTGATCGCGGCAATGGTCTTTGCATCCTCTTGAACAAATAAATCGACCAGTTCTAATGGCGATCGCAGGTCTAAATTGTGACTATTGGGGTTTGCCTGCTCCGTCAACAAATAACCGCGTTGCAAATCCTTCATGCGATCGTCCTAATACTTTTTACTGCTGACACTTTACTGCTTACAACAATCCTTCCAACTGCCGCCGAATCTGTTCTAAAGCATCTCTTGGCATGGTGCTATCCGAATCATCCAAGTGATCTTGATTCTCAACGACAGGACGGTTGATTTGCCACTCAGCATCGTCCACATTCGTTTCAGGTGGCGCAAGTAGCAGCCGTTCTGCGTCAGATTGGGGCACAAATCCTTTCGGGACAATTTGGCATTGGTAGCTAGAACTCTGGCAAAATTCCTCAATTTCCTCCTGGTCAAAAGCTTCTACTGTTGGAACTGGAAAGTCCTGTGCTTCTAGCAATAGCGCATAGCGAGTTGCATCATCTTCCTCTTCAAACATCAACACAACATTATGTTCACCCATTTGTAAGCTATGAAGACCTTCATTATTGGTTCCTGCATTAAATAACAATATAAATACACGCATAGTTTCAGCAATTTTCAAAGTAGCACTCTCCAATTTTACTGGAGATTTACACCTACACTAAAATCCATCAGGGGTTAGGGTTGTTGCGCGATTCGATTAGGCGGCATTCCAACCCGTATGATTAACTGTGAACCCTAAGCATGGCTAAATTTAAACAGGAGAATTCATTATGCGTTTGCCGCCCCCTTCTCAACCGTCGTCTAGCCTGTGGCAAACCCTAAATAATTCTGCCTTGCTGCGCTACCTTTTGCTCTTTGGCTGTGGTTGGGTCACCGTTTTATTGATTAATTATTTCTATGGAACGATCGCGCTATTCACCGTGGCAGGCATCTTTGCTGCACTGTTAAACTATCCGGTAGTTTGGCTATCCCGCTATTTACCGAGAGGAGTGGCGATCGCCCTTGTTTTTGTAGGAGCAGTCGCCCTATTGCTAGGGATGACTACGCTGGTTGGGCTAGAAGTGCTGAACCAAGGGCAGGGATTGTTAGCAAACCTCAGAGAGGGTTTGAATCAGAAAAGTCTGTTGCCATTCCGAAGTTTCTTAGATCAACTCGACCTCAGCAAAATAATTGGCACTCTTCAAACAGGTCTGGCTTCCGGTTTGGGCTTAGTGCAAGGTCTGTTTTCCAGCGTCTTCGCGGGGATTTTTGGGGCAGTCATTAGTTTGTACATGCTGATTGATGGGGATAAACTATGGCACTTGTCTCTCAAGCTAGTGCCAGTTGGTTCGCGCGATCGCTTTGCCCAAACTTTTCGCCAAAGTTTTCTTGGTTTTTTGCGCGGACAACTCTTGTTAATGTTGTTTTTGGCGAGCGTTAGTTTTATTATCTTTTCAATTTTAGGCGTTAAGTATTCCCTGATTTTGGCAGTGATTATTGGAGTGCTAGATGCCATTCCTGGAATTGGAGCGACCCTCGGAGTGCTAGTCATTAGCCTATTAGTCTTTGCCTCTCAGGGCGGTGAAATGGCATTGAAAGTCGTGATTGCTTGTATGGTGCTGCAACAGGTTCAAGATAACTTTGTGCATCCTAAAGTGATGGGAGAAGCGCTGGAATTAAACCCAGTTCTCTTATTTCTTGCCCTGTTTATTGGCGAACGGGTTGCTGGATTATTGGGAGTCTTTCTATCCATCCCAATCGCCGGGATGATTGCCGCCTGGATACGATCAGTGCAGGAAGAACCAACCCCACTATCAGAAGCAGATTTACCAGAGGTTGAGCCGCGATCAGAACACTTTTGATAAATTCAATTTCTGTGCTTGCCCAGCAGTCTTAGCTTTCTTTACTCGGCACTGGCTATTTCTTTATCGGCATTGTCTACTTCTTTAAAAGGTTTCAGTCTATGTTTGATTTTCTTAATCTTGAAACGGCTAACTCAACTCCTCAACAGATTGCCCGATCGCTCCGATCTTTAGGCTGGATTGGCTTTTGTCTACAAGCTCTGCTGGGGTTTATTCCAATCCTTGTAGTAGTGACAACGGTGTTGTTTAGCCCGAAGCAGCGACAGATGGGGTTTTCCTTGGGTCTATGGCTGGCGATCGCCTGTCTAATCATTTTGCTCTTCAGCATCTATTGGTGTTTTCGCTACACGCAACTTGCCAACAAAGTAGAGATTCGGGATCTGCGACCTGCAAAATCTCAGGTCATCCACGATCTTCGGCTAGGATTGGTTGCCAACCTCAGCATTATGGCGATCGCGGTCATCATCGCATTATCACGAGTAGGAGAATTGACTTTCAGAATGATGACTTTACCCCAAGGCGCGACAGTGATTGCTCCTCAATCGGCGGGAACCGTCATGGCACCGGGAGCCTTGATCACGCCTTCTAATATCATCGCCATTCAAGCTATGGTGTGTGCGATCGCGGCTGGATTAGTAGGTGTAATTGTGTCGTTGTTGCTGCTCTATCAAGTGGGACAACATCGCAACTCATCCGATTAAGCGTCTACTCTCTTTGTAGAGGTTTCTCAACTAAAAGATAGCGAGAACCGTTAAGGCGACTAGACAAACTAACTGAATCACTAAGCTAAAGAGCCGAAATATCGGATTGATGCCAGCGATGTGTATCAGTGAATGCACAAGCCGAAATCCGATATACACAACCACCAGCCAATCTACTGCTGTTCCAGATACTCCGCGAACCGTCAGGAGAAACACAACCCCAATATACAAAGGCAGATTCTCAACTAAGTTAGCCTGCACTCGATAAAGCCGCCACAGTAAGCTTTCATCGTTTTGGATTCCAAAATCTTTAGGAGAGCCACCTGCAGATAAATGTCGAATCCTGACGATGAGCAGCAGAGCAACAATCGAGATCGTCCATGCAATGAAAATTACTAAACCCCAGAGCGAGAACGTCATCTCAGTAGTACTCATAGCGGTTTTGAGTGATTAGATGTTCCTGATGATTTTACCGTATTACTAGTTGAGCAATTTGGTTACGAGCCGTGGCGATCGCATCTAGTAGTTTTTGTCCGTCCGACTCATCATTCTCAACATCGATAAATGTAATGTCTATAATGTCAATGAACCCAAAAATTGTTGCTAGGTAAGGGGTTTGATAATTCAACGTTTCATACTGTCCACCTGCTCCATATCCAGAACTATCTCGTGCGGAGATGACGAACATTTTATTACCCAATACGAGCGGCTGATAAGGGTTTGCAGCATTCTCTGGTTCAAAAACAAAGGTTCGCCCGATTCGCACAATTTGATCAATATACGCTTTGAGCATACTGGGAATGCCGAAATTATACATTGGAACACCAATGATGTAGATATCAGCCGCTAAGAACTCATCTACGAGGCGATCTCTTATGCGAATCGCTTCCCATAGTTCAGAAGTTCGTTGTTCTGGTGGGGTATAACCTGCTGCAATCCACGGCTCATCTACATGGGGAACGGGGTTGCGTCCGATATCTCGATAGATAACCGTATCAGCCGGATGCACCTGCTGTCATCTCTCAACAAACTCTTTGGTAAGCTTGCGAGAGTGCAATCGTTCACCACTATCTATCGCTTGCTCCCCGCCCAGTGCGCTTGCTGCAAATTCAGGCGAGGAATGGTTTGGGTAGGCGCGGGTTAACTTGATGAATACCAGTCGTTATGCCTGAAAATCAATCTTGGAAACAGATGAACTTACCAAAAGAAATAATTCAGCAAACAAAAGATCGGGCGTTGCATAATAAAGATATGAATCAAGGGAAATCGCTATGCAATGTCCTGAATGTGGCTCCTCCCATATCCGT
>NZ_JBFPDP010000037.1:51797-54083 GCF_040830845.1 Sivoneniella epilithica UHCC 1019 | reverse complement strand
GTACTCGTTGACCTTGGGTGGATTCATCCTTTGGTTTTACCGCACCTACCCTTTTTTCTCAACTGCGTAACTCCTGTGAAAGAAGCAGAGATCCAGTTTTGGCAAGCCTATCGAGATAACGTGTTACTCAAGCTGAGGGTGATTGATCCGGCGTGTGGTTCGGGAGCGTTTCTGGTGGCAGCATTTGACTACCTATTGCGGCAATATGAGCGAGTTAACCAGGCGCTTGCAGGCTTAAAAGAGGGGCAGCGCAGCCTGTTTGACCTCAGCAAGACGATTCTGAACAACAACCTGTATGGCGTTGATTTGTCGCCAGAGTCGGTGGAGATTACGAAGCTGTCGCTGTGGCTGAAAACCGCAGAACGGGGCAAAGCGCTGACCTATTTGGATGACAACATCAAAGTGGGCAACTCGATCGTCGCTGATCCCCAAGTTGCAGATCGAGCATTCAATTGGGAGGCTGGCTTTCCCCAAGTATTCGCCGATGGGGGTTTTGATGTGGCGATCGGCAACCCGCCCTATGTGCGCCAAGAACTCCTGTCACCCATCAAGCCCTACCTTCAGCAGCACTACGACTCCTATGATGGCGTGGCAGATCTCTACACCTACTTTTATGAGAAAGGCTTGAAGATTCTCAGGCGCGGTGGCGTGATGTCCTACATCGTGACCAACAAGTGGCTGCGATCGGGCTATGGCGAACCCCTGCGCCGCTTCTTCAGCTTCAACAGTGTGCTGGAACAAATGATTGATTTTGGTCATGCCCCCATTTTTGAGGATGCCGACACCTTCCCCTGCATTGTGGTTGCCCGGAAGCCGCTGGTGCAGCCCGTGGCGCAGGTGAAGCCAATGGATTCGGCTCCCGTGGTGGTTTGCCCGGTGCCCCGTGAGAAGTTGGCAGAGATCAACCTGCTGCAATATGTGGGACAGGAAGGCTTTACCGTTCCCTGGTCGCGCTTTACAGAAAATGCTTGGAGTTTGGAGCCTCCAGCCGTGGATGCATTGATGGCAAAAATTCGACGAGTCGGGGTGCCGTTGAAGGATTTTACTGGAGTAAAGCCTTGTTACGGAATCAAAACGGGCTTTAATGAAGCGTTCTTGATTGACGATGTGACTAAAAAGCAAATTCTTCAAGCTGATCCAAAATCCGCTGAAATTATCAAACCTTACTTGCGTGGACAAGATATAAGACGATGGATTTCTGACTGGAAAAGTATTTGGATGATCTTTTCCCGTCGAGGCATTGATATTGATGCTTATCCTGCTGTTAAAGCTCACCTCAGCAACTATCGAGAGCAATTAGAGCCACGTCCTAAAGATTGGGATTCTACTAAAAGTGGAGACTGGAAAGGACGCAAACCAGGAAGTTATAAATGGTATGAACTCCAAGACAGTATTGATTACTGGCAGGAGTTTGGACAGCCAAAACTCATTTGGAAAGATCTGTCTACTTATTCTGAGTTTTGTTTTGACAATAGCGGTATTTTTACAAATGACTTATGTTTTATTTTGGCTTCTAGTGACTTTTGGCTTCTTGCAGTATTGAATTCACCTTTGATGTGGTACTACCTCTACCGCACTACTATTCATGGTGTTAATGAAACACTTCGGCTCAAAAATATTTACACAGAAAACTTACCGATCGCCCCTCCTACCGATGTCATTCGCGCCGAAGTGGAACCGCTGGTTAGCCGATTGATTGAACTGACTAAAAGCAATCAGGAAGCCTATAGCGAGGTTTTGAACTGGTTAGAACTGGAACAGAACATCGACAAACCCGGGCAAAAGCTAGAAAACTTTGCCAGTCTGGATGTCAAAGAGTTTGTGCAAGAACTCAAAAAGCGCCGACCCAAAACCGCTGGAGTCATTAGCCCCCCGGCACTCAAAGCCATGCAGCAGGTCTACAATGACTATGCCCCCGCGATCCAAACCCGCAAAGCCGAAGCGCTCCGGCTAGAGCATCGCCTCTCAGATCTGGTCAATCAAGCCTATGGACTCACCCCCGCAGAGATTGACCTCATGTGGAACACTGCCCCACCCCGAATGCCGATTCATCGCGACCCGACTTAGGGAATTGCCCTCATCCCCCAACCCCTTCTCCCACAGGAGAAGAGGAGCCTAGAGGTCTGGTTCCTTCTCCTGCGGGTGAGGGCTAGGGTGAGGGCGGAGTCGATCGGGGTGACGCAAGTAGATGAATACCAAAGAATCGCCCTCATCCCCCAACCCCTTCTCCCACAGGAGAAGAGGAGCCTAGAGGTCTGGTTCCTTCTCCTGCGGGAGAGGGCTAGG